>JAJZKN010000004.1:0-29094 GCA_021850865.1 bacterium
CCGCAACTACCTCATCCGGGTTAACACCTTTCATCGGCTCTTTGCCGAAGATTTTCTTGACCTTTTCCTGGACTGCCGGCATTCGGGTCATACCCCCCACTAAAACTACCGCGTCAATATCGCTGGCTTTTAATCCGGCGTCTTTTAGCGCTTTTTCACAAGGCAGCTGAGTTTTATCTATCAGATCGGCAACTAGGCTTTCCAGCTTCGCTCTGGTTAATTTATGCTCAAAATGTTTCGGCCCGTCAGCATCGGCTGTCAAAAAAGGCAGATTAATATCTACCTCCTGGGCAGTGGATAGCTCAATCTTAGCCTTTTCCGCCTCATCGCGCAGTCGCTGCATAGCCGCTTTATCATCGGCAATGTCGATACCGCTTTCCTTTTTGAACTCATCAACGAAATAATTAACTAATACCCGGTCAAAGTCGGCTCCCCCGAGGTGAGTATCACCGTTGGTGCTTTTAACCTCGAAAACGCCGTCGCCCAGTTCCAGAATCGAAACATCAAAAGTACCGCCGCCTAGATCGTATACGGCGATCTTTTCATCGGTTTTACCCTCTTTATCCAGTCCGTAGGCCAGAGCCGCGGCAGTTGGTTCGTTAATAATCCGCTTTACTTCCAGACCGGCAATTTTGCCGGCATCTTTGGTGGCTTGACGTTGGCTGTCGTCAAAATAGGCCGGAACGGTAATAACCGCTTCGCTGACCTTATCCCCCAGAAAAGACTCGGCATCAGTTTTCAGTTTTGTAAGGATCATAGCACTAACCTCTTCAGGGCTGTATTCTTTATCAGCCATGACGACCTTAACGCCGTTACCGCTTTTCTTAATTTCATAACCCATCAGTTTTAAGTCGCGCTGAACTTCCTGATCATTATAATTACGCCCGATCAGCCGTTTAACTTCGTAAATTGTATTCTTCGAGTTTGTCACCTGCTGGCGGCGGGCAACCTGTCCAACCAGCCGTTCGCCATTTTTGTTAACCGCTACTACCGAAGGAGTAGTTCGATTACCTTCGCTGTTGGCGATAATTTCCGGCTTTCCGGCTTGCATAACAGCCATCGCCGAATTGGTGGTTCCGAGATCAATTCCGATAATTTTTGACATAGAGTTTTATACCTTTCCGCTTAGCAGCTTATCTATAGGAGTGCCAAGATACATTTATCTTAAAAAATTAGCACTCTTATGTCAAGAGTGCTAATTAATTAATCTTTTCCTCATTTTTCAAGGCGAACCTTTACCATCGCATGCCGGATAATAACATCTTCCCCCATTTTGTAGCCGGCCTGCAGCTCTTCGGAAACGATCTCTTTACTTCCGGCTGACTTGTCGTCCAAATGAACCGCTTCGTGATAGCGTGGGTCGAACACTTCACCGACGGTTCTTATTCTTTCAACCCCCAAATCGGCAAAGGTTTTATCGAATTGTTTGACTACCGCCTGAATTCCTTTAACGTAATCGCTGTCGGCAAGTTCCGGCGGCACATGCTTAAGGGAACGCTCCAAATTATCATAGGCCGGAAGCAATTCGCTCATAACATTAACGAGGTTAGATCGACGGATACTGGCCATCGCTTCGCTGTGCTGGCGGCGCAGATTAATTGAATCAGCTCGCTCCCGCTGCAACGCATCGGTTAGTTGTTGAATTATCATTGCTTGCTGATCTTTAGGATCAGGTTTATTGGTCTTGTTAGTCATAAAGCACCTCCTCTAACTCCTGTCCTGCGCGGCGGACCAGATGCATTACGTCGCGGTATTGCTGCCTGGTCGGGCCAAGAATGCCGATATAGCTGTGGTCGCTAAAATTACTCCTGAAACGGCTAATAATCAAACTGGCGCCGGCGCTGCGGCCGATGGGATTTTCCCGGCCAATGTAGACATTTAACGGCTGATTGGGCGAAGTTTCCCTTAGCCAAGGCTCCAAGTTGTCCAATAACTGCGCCACCTGGATGACCTGTTGCTGACCACTCAAAAACTCCGGCTGATTGAATAAGTTGCTCAGTCCGGCAATATAAAGCTGATTACCGATTGTCGCCAAACCAAGATTGTGGGTAAGTTCAACTAAAGTGTCAACGGCGTTTCGAATAATTCTCTCCGGCACGCCGCCGCCTTGAACCCTAGTAGCCAATGCTTTTTCTGATCGTAGGGCTGCGGTGGCATCGGCCGCCTGATGCTCGCTTAAATCATTAACGTAAAAACGGTAGCCTTTGTCGGTCGGGATTCGCCCGGCGCTGGTGTGCGGTTGGGTGATGTAGTCCATACGTTCCAGCTCAGCCATTTCCGCACGAATAGTCGCCGAAGACACATTAAAGGCTTTGGCCAGAAGATTCGAACCTACCGGACTGGCAACTTCGGCGTACTGCTCAACAATTGCTTTAAGTATTTGGCTTTGGCGTTCAGTCATAATTTACAAACCGTGAATATCTCTATACTCTTAGAGACTATTTTATGCTTCTGGCACTCATCAGTCAAGAGTGCTAAATATTGCCGGCAATCCTAGCCCAAATACTTCTCAATGTCCAGCAACAGCTGTTTGGCAATTGCCAGATTTGCCGGACGGTTGAGTGAGTTATGTTTTCCGGCTACGATCAGATCGATTTCCCTGACCGCTTCGCTTAAATCGTCGTTAATGACGATCTGGACAAACGAGGCATTCAGCACTTCTTGCAGTATTCTGATGCCGGTTCTCAGCCGTTTGGCTGTTTCCGCGAGTGTCATTTGACCGCGGCGACCCAGACGGTCCAGTAAGATATCCAAAGATGGCGGCAAAACCAGAATGCCGACGGTATCAGGTTTCATTTGAATAATGTTAAAGAAGCCCCCGACATCCACTTCGTTGATGGCAATTTTATTGGACGATTTGGCGGCGCTCAGTTCCGCAACGCTAGTACCGTAAACCTGCAGATCATGAATCAGTTCCGCTTCAAGCATTTTGCCGTTTTTCAGCTCCTCTAGAAACCGTTCTTCATCAACAAACCAATAGACGCCACCGTTTTTTTCCTTTACGCCATTATTGATTCGCGGGCTTCTGGTGGTGTTGGATATGATGTAGTGGTACCGACCGGTCTTGATTAGTTCATTAATAATCGTATTTCTTCCCGAGCCGGACAGGCCAAGCAGCAGTACCAGCGGTGTTTGCTTAAGCAGTTCCAGGGTTTCCGATGAAGGCTGGTAATCTTTTAGCAGCCGGCGAAACTCCGCCTTATGACGCAAAGAGTTCATGAACCAATATATTACAGATATGGCAGCGTCTGATCAAATATCTTTTTGGGCTTAGCTGTCCGGGCGGCGCATCATCACAAAGAAAGCTTCCGAGGGAATATCTACTTTGCCGAACCGTTTCAGTCTTTTTTTGCCGCGTTTTTGTTTCTCTAAAACTTTGCGTTTGCGAGAAACATCGCCACCGTATAGACCAGTAGTCACATCTTTGCGGTATGAGTTAATATCTTCCCGGGCGATAATCTTGCCATTGATGGCCGCCTGAAGCGATACTTTAAAATTCTGCCGTGGAATAATATCACGGAGTTTGGCGAGGATTTCCCGTCCCAGGCTTAATGCTTCCTGTTGATGGACAATGACCGAGAGTGCATCAATCCGCTCTCCGGCTACCAAAAAATCCAACCGCACCAGATCCTCTGGCCGGTAGTCGGCCAGTTCATAATTAAACGATCCGTAACCGCTGGTCAGACTTTTTAATTGATCATAAAAATCGGTTAACAGATTCGCCAGCGGCGCCTCGAAACTGATGACGACTTGATCTTTGACATAACTTAGATTGGATTGACGTCCGCGTTTTTGAACAACCAGGGTCAAAACCTGTCCGATATATTTCTTCGGCAGAACTATTTCGCCCTTTATCCACGGCTCGCGAATCTCCTGGACTTTGGTCGGATCGGGGAGGTCGGCGGCACTTTTAATATCCAAATCTTCATTATTATTCAGCCGGACATGGTAATCCGTAGAGGGGTTGGTCACCACCAACTCAAGACCATATTCCCGCTCCAGCCGCTCCCGGACGATATCCAGATGCAGTAAGCCCAAAAAGCCTACCCGGAAACCAAACCCCAATACGGGCGAATTCTCCGAACTGAACTGCAGCGCAGAATCATTTAAGGCCAACTTGTTAATCGCTTCTTTAAGCGCTTGGTAATCTTCGTTACTTTCGGGGAAGAAGCCAGCATAAACAAAAGGTAATACTTCTTTGTATCCGGGCAGCGGCGTATCGGCCTGGTGGCTTACTAGAGTTATCGTATCGCCAACGTGCGCCTCTCTTGCGGTTTTCAGGTTGGTTACGATATAGCCGATTTCACCGGCCTGCAGCTGCTCAAGCGGCATCATTCCCGGAGTTAGCGCCCCAACCTCCAATGCCAGCCCTACGGCACCCGAGGCCATCATTTTAATCGGTGAATTTTTGGCGATTAGTCCGTCAACAATTCTGACATATAAAATAACTCCGCGATAATCGTCAAAATAACTGTCGAAAACTAGCGCCCGGGCGGCAGCGGGTTCGGCTGGAGTTTTGGGAGAAGGTATATCGCTAACGATCCGCTGAAGCACCTTATCTACCCCTTGGCCGGTTTTAGCGGATATCGGCAGAATCTCATCCTCACCACAACCCAACAAATCGGCAATCTCCGAGCTGACCCTTTTTGGGTCGGCAGCGGGTAAATCGATCTTATTAAGCACCGGAATAATTGTCAGGTCGGCGGCCATTGCTAAATAAACGTTGGCTAGGGTCTGCGCCTGTATTCCCTGGGTGGCATCAACCACCAGCAGTGCTCCCTCACAAGCAGCCAAACTGCGCGAGACCTCATAACTGAAGTCAACGTGACCGGGCGTATCAATCAGATTTAGCTCATATACCTCTAGGTATTTCATCCTGACCGGTGCCAGTTTAATGGTAATCCCTTTTTCCCGCTCCAAATCCATTCTGTCCAGCAACTGCTCTTTCATGTCCCGGTGCGCGACGGTACCGGTCAGCTCCAGCAGTCGATCGGCCAGAGTCGATTTACCATGGTCAATATGAGCAATAATACAAAAGTTGCGAATCTTCTTAGCATCCATAGTGTCCAGCCATTATATATCCTTTAGCCAAAACACTACTTCAAGTGAGCTCAATTTTGATTGGTTTAAGAGCGATACGACGAATAAAAGCAATAATCGGTCTGGATTCCTCCAGATCGAATAATGAAGAAATTATCAAGTGCACGACTAGGGTCACTCCGGTAATAATTAGCAGCTTACTGCCTAGGGTAACGACGCCTCGGTCCAGAAGCCCCAGCGGCATAAGCGAAATCATAATAAATCCGGCAAGTACCGTAAAACCGGTAACGGAAATTATCCGGACGATTCCACTCCAAAAAACAACATCCAACAGCTTACGATCATGGTATATCATAATTACCGTCAGGATAATAACTTCGGTGGCGGCGACAATTGATTGGGCAATCGCCAACCCGGCAACACCATATGCGTTAGGACGGGCCAGAGTAATCGCCAACACCACGTTAAAAGCGATCGTAAAAATAGACACATACATAGGTGTCATCGTGTCTTTGTGGGAATAGTACCATCGGGAAATAATCGCATAGAGGATTCTGAAAAATATGGCGACAGTCAGAAAGCCAAAGATGGTAGAAATCTGGGCGTTACCGCTGGAAAAGATAATTCTAGCCAAATACCCTCGACAAAAATAACAGAGCACCACTACCGGAGCAGCCAACCAGACCATTACCCGAACAACCTTCAAGAAATCCCGGCGGTACAGATCCGGCCTCCCCTGACTTAAACGAGCGTTCAACTTGGGAAAAGCAGCTGTAGCTATAGTTGTACCTAACAGCAAAATCGGCGCCGTGCTGAGTGTATAGGCATAGTTGAAGTTGGATATACTGCCACTGCCGAGTCCACTAGCGATATGGGTCTCTACCACATCTTCTAACTGATCCATACCCTGATCAAGTGATCGTGGGGGCAAATTTTTTAAGACGAACCGGAAATCTCGATTACCCCATTCAATTTTCGGATGCCAGAAGAAATTTAATCCGTACAGACCAATAATTACAACTATCAGCTGCAACACCGCCCCGATCAGCGCGCCGACGCCCAGACCAACAATACCGATACTATGTCTGAAAACAAATATACTGGCAATAATCGACAGGTTATAGAAGATAGGCGCAATAGCGAAAAAGAAGAATCGGCCAAGAGTCTGTTGAACGCTGGTTAAAACTCCGGAAATAGTGAACAGCAGAGGGTTAATCGCCAGCAGGCGCATAATTTCCGCGGCGTTATTAAGCTGCTGCGGCGATAATCCCGGCGCCACAATATAATGCATAAGCGGCTTGGCGAATATCAAAATAACTACCGCCACCACGACCATGACGATCACCAGCATATTCATAAAACTGGCGGTTAGCCTCCAGACCGCTCGACGATCATGACGATGCAAATAATCGCTCAGCACCGGCATAAAAGCTACGCCAAGAGCGCCGGCGGATATTGTATAGAAAAAGAGGTCCGGGATAGTAAAAGCGGCAAAGTAAGCATCCGTGCTACCCGGTCCGACTAACGGAAAGTTGGCACTGACCAGCTTGGTCCGCAGAAATCCCAACAATTGACCAAAGATAGATGTTGCGATTAAGAGAGTCGCAACATTAAAAATGGTCGATCGTCGCTTTTTTTTGGTTACATTCTGATCCATACTGAACAATGCTTAGCTAAAGCCTGCCTTGATTATGTCTTATCCTTGAGTATAGACCAGAGCCGGCATGGCTTAAAGTCCAATGTTTAATACAGAGCGGCGGTTTTCGGCATCCGGGCACCTTTAAGCACTTCAGCTGCTTCATCGGCGTCGACAGTCTCTTTTTCAAGTAAGCGGTCTTTTAGGGCTTCAAGCTTATCACGGTTTGCCTTAATGACCACCCGAGCCCGGTTGGCCGCTTCGGTAATCAGGCTCTCAACTTCGCGATCGATAATTTTAGCGGTATCGTCGGAGTACTCCCTTTCATGGACCAAGCGATCCAACATCATCCCGTCGTCAACTTTAAAAACCTGGTCTCTTAACAGTTTACCCATACCTTGATTGACAACCATGTCGCGAGCTACTTCCGCCGCATGCTGCAGATCGCTGCCGGCACCGGTAGTAATATGATCGGCACCCAACACAACCTCTTCGGCAATTCGGCCTCCCATACCTCTAGCCAGGATATCCTTAAATTGCACCAGTGAAACATAAACCCGATCTTCGGGCGGAATAAACCAGGTAACACCCCCGGTACCGCCCCGCGGAATAATCGTCACTTTATGTACCGGATCGCTGTCAGGCAAAACGTGTCCGACCAGGGCATGTCCCGCTTCGTGGTAAGCGGTGGTCAGTTTATCCGCTTCAGTCATCACCTTACTCTTGCGCTCAGGCCCGATGGCAACCTTTTCAAATGCTTCAGTTACATCACTTTGGACAATCTGGTGGTGATTGTTGCGGGCGGCAATAATAGCCGCTTCATTGGCAATATTGGCCAAATCGGCTCCGGAACTGCCGGCACTCTTAGCCGCTAAAGCGTCAAGGTCGACATCCTTAGCTAATGGCTTCTTGGCAAAATGCACCTTTAGAATTGCTTCCCGTTCTTTGCGGTCCGGCAAACCAATGTTGACTCTACGATCGAAACGACCAGGTCGAAGCAGAGCCGGATCGAGTACGTCAGCCCTGTTGGTGGCCGCCAAAACAATAACGTTCTGACCCTGTTCAAAGCCGTCCATTTCAACCAGGATCTGGTTTAGTGTTTGTTCCCGTTCATCATGGCCGCCCCCCATACCGGAGCCGCGGCGCCGGCCGACAGCATCAATCTCATCAATAAAGATTATGCAGGGCGCATTCTTCTTAGCTTTGGAGAAAAGATCTCTCACCCGGCTGGCTCCAACACCAACAAACATCTCGACAAACTCCGATCCGGAAATACTGAAAAACGGTACATTGGCTTCACCGGCCACCGCTCTTGATAACATTGTCTTGCCAGTTCCGGGAGGACCGACTAATAATACGCCCTTAGGAATACGCGCCCCAAGTGCTGAAAACTTCTTGGGATACTTCAGAAACTCAACAACTTCGGACAAATCCTGCTTGGCTTCGTCCGATCCGGCAATGTCCGCAAAAGTCGCTTTATCCTTTTCGTTGCCATATAGACGAGCCCGGCTTTTACCGAAACTTAAAGCCTGATTGCCGCCCTGCCCTTGGGCGCTGCGCAGCATCATATAGAGAAAACCGGCAATCAAGGCGACCGGGATAACCGATTCGGCGATGGCTACCCATGCAGACGTTGAAGATGATTGTGGTTTAAAAGTTACGGATACTTTATTAAAATTAAACCCTTCGGCCTTGAGGCTGGAGTTGGGATCCGTGTAAGCCTGGAGCGTAGGCGATGAATGGCCCTTCTCGGTTATTTGTATTGCATTGCCATTGACTAAAATTGACGAAAACTTACCCTCGTTGGCTTGAGTGATTGCCTGGGTTAGCGGAATATTCTTCAGACTCGGCTGTTGTTTGTAATAAGAAATGAAGATTAAGGTCAGCAGAATAATAGCCACCACAAATCCAGCATTTTTAAAGCCTCGGCGACTATTTGGATTACGACCGGTACGCATCGGATTATTATTGTCCATAATTCTCCTTAATTATATATACAGACTGCCTATTTGACTAGCGCTCGTTTACCTTGAGTGCCAAAAACTCTTTAGTTATCACCATTTGTGTCCGTTTGTAGATATCCATCTTTACCCCCGGACGTTTGGTCTTGGCCGCCAAAGTTAACCGCTCAATTGTTTTATGATCAAAGTTAAGCAGATTATTTGCTCTGAGCCAAGTGGCGATTAATTCCTTGCTCTCATTATATGGCAGCGAATTGATTATCGCCCTTTTTAATCTACCCTCTTGATTGCCGCCGATTAGCTCTAAAATCAGCTGGTCTAGCCGGGCATTAATCTTTTCCTGATCATCGATAATTGCGGCCAACCGCTGTTTATCTGCGGCTGACAGTTTATCCTGCAGGCGCTTCCGGATAATGTTCCGCAAATAACGCTCATCGGCATTGGTACTATCTTCCCGCCAGCTTAAATTATGCTGATGAGCATAAGCAATAAGCTCTTGCTTTTCGGTTCCTAGCAATGGACGCTTAACAGAAATAGTTTCTCTAAGCGAGCTCATACCTTTTCGCCCCGTACCGCGCAACAAATTAATAATCATCGTTTCAATCCGATCATCAAGGTGATGGGCGGTAATTAGCGCGCTAGACCCTGTTTCTTGGACCACTCTATTGAGAAAGTTATACCGGGCTTCGCGGCAGAGGGCCTCACTCGACTTGGCGCCAAGCCTGCCTTCTTCATAAATAAACTTGCAGTGGTATTGATCGGCCAAAGTTTCTGTCAGCCGCCGATCGCTGCCACTGTCGGTGCGGATGCCATGGTCAAAGTGAGCAACAATCAACTCATAGCGTTTCGTATTCGCCAGAAGATCGAGCAACACAACAGAGTCAACACCGCCGCTGACGGCAATAACATATCTACCTGACTTTGGTAAATTAAGTCTCATATCCTATTATTTTACTAGGTAATAATACTTCTATGAAGCAACTATACTTTATGCGTCACGGTTTAAGCGTTATGAATAAACAAGGTGTATTTTCTGGCTCCAGAGACACACCTTTAGCCCCAGAGGGTATCCAGCAATGTGAAATGGCGGCCGAGTATTTAAAAAACATTAAGCTTGACGTAATCGTTGCTTCGCCGCTGCGCCGTACTATCGATTCGGCATCGATAATAGCCCGAAAGCTGGGCATTCCCCCGGACAAATTAATACTTAGCGATCTTTTCAGGGAAAGAAGTTTCGGTCCGCTTGAGGGGACGTCATATAGCCGTCATCATGACCTGGACGATATCGACGGTGTTGAGCACAGTTCAGACCTGATAAAGCGAGCCGAACAGGGTATCGCTTTTCTGAACAGCCTGGAGGGAGCGGATGTTATTTTACTGGTCAGTCATGGCGCTATTGGCAGAGCCCTGAGACACGCCCTAAATCCGAAACTTGACTACCACGAACCTGAGAGTTTTAATAACGCCGAGATCGTTCGGTTAATTTAAGGTTATAATAGTTCGAGCCATATAGTTTTGGCGGCGTAGCTCAGCTGGTTAGAGCACAGGACTCATAAGCCTGGGGTCAGTGGTTCAAGTCCACTCGCCGCTACCATTTAGGTCTGCAATATTTATACTCATTACTTTAATAATCTCAACCTAAGAGTCCGGCGGCTTTAGCTGAAAATGATAACCACAGCTTTTATGATTTAAATTATCTATATGGTTGACTTTGACGATTGATCGTTTGGCTGACGGCATCGCTAGTTGATGACCTGCACTTTGTTATAGAGTCGGCTTCGGACCTAAATCCAGTGCCACGTTATCATTTATGCCTCCTTTGTAGTTATTAGTTAGTTACATAACCTATTCTACAAGTCAGGATTGTCTACGATCTATTTGAGTACCGCCAAGTTTACATAAAGAAGATTAATAGGTAAAGTTCGAGTTTACCAGTATTACGGCAGCCGTAGAATTATGGCTTATTCGGATGAGGGCGATTTCTCCGGCTTTTATTTGCGCCACGCCAGATGGCGAGCCGTCAATGCTAACAAGCGTACTACCGTTAATCTTCAGTTCCTGAGCATTGCCGGTTCGTTCGCTATCAATAGTTATGGATGCGGGGCTGACGTAGACTACCATTCCCAGCGCAAACCGGCGGGAACTCTTGGTGGCTTTCAGATTATTAGCGTGGTATGTTTGCTGGCTGCGCTGGTATATGACTCCGCCGTAAAAACTGACTACAATTAAGACAATCAACAATACCCCGCTGAGGAGCATACTCAGCCTGATGCTAATCCGGTGCCCCGTAGGACGGGAGCTGACGCTTACCGGAGCGTCGTTTTTTCGCTTAATAGCGGGCAATACTTTCTCCAATCAACTTGATTTGCCAGTTACAGTATAGCTAAATAACTGAAAAAATGGTGGAGTCAACTGACTAATTATTAACTAACGGTCGGTGCCTTTCGCCAACTTGCCGTCTTTCAGCTTAAACGACGTGTCAGTTTTGCCGGCGATTTTTAAATCGTGAGTTACGGTTATGATTGTTGTCTTTTCTTTTTTCGATAGATCATGCAGTAAATTAAAGATTAATTTACCGGTCTCACTGTCAAGATTGCCGGTCGGTTCATCGGCCAAAATGTATTTAGGCTTGTTAGCCAGAGCTCTGGCAATTGCTACCCGCTGTTGTTGACCGCCGCTCAGCTTGCCCGGCTTACGATGCATCTGGTCGGCGCTAAGGCCAACCTCTTCAAGTAACTGCCGGGCACGCTCCAGCCGTAGTTTCTTGGGTAAACCCAAAAACTCCATCGGCAACATTACGTTCTCGAGCGCAGTTAAATTAGGCACAAGATTATAGCTTTGAAATACGAATCCTACGGTTTTGGCCCGGTATCGGTTTAATTCCCGCCCGCTGACTCTGGTTATATCTTGGTTATCTACTTCAATGCTGCCGGAGGTTGGTTTGTCGAGCGCCCCGAGCAGACTGAGCAGAGAGGTTTTGCCGCTACCGCTTTGGCCGATAATTGACACGAATTGCCCATCAGGGATCTTTAGACTGACACCGTCGACTGCTGCCACAATTGAATCACCTGATTTAAAATGACGTTTTAAGTCAGTAACTTTAAGCATTTACTCTACCCTCATCACTTCTGCCGGCCTAATTTTGGCTATAAAATAACTGGACACCGAACTGCCAATCAGGGCGATAATGATCGCCGCCAACAATCCGTAACCTATAATGCCGTAGCCGACCACGGCATGTATGTTTGCGAAACTATGGTGCAATCCACCAAACGCACCGGAGAACCGGCGTTGTCTGAAAACACCGCCACCTGGATTGGCTGCCGCTGAGGAATTACTACTGTTTGAGTTGCTGACCAGCATATTAGTAATCGGATTCGCCGCGACCGCTCCGATAAGAATACCGATTACCGACGCCGCTATAGTTAGGGTTACGGCTTCCGCCATAAACTGTCCGCTAATTCGTAAATTACTGGAGCCGATAGCCTTAATCACTCCGATTTCACGCCGCCGTTCCCTGACGATCATTACCATGGTCATTAAGATAATTATGGCGCCGGCAACAACCGCACCAATCAAGCTATATAGGGATATGGTTTGAATACTTTGCAGGCTGCTGATAGCGTTCTGGGCCTGTTGTTGGGAATTAGTTATGTCGGCCGCGCTACCAAGCACCGCTTTAATTTTGTTCGTGACCGAAGCGAGATTGGTTACCGAATCAACGTAGGCGGTCGCCGCAGTAACGTCGCCAGTTTCGCCGCTCAAACGTTGCAGGGTAAGGAGCGGCATAACAACCTGGTTGTCGCCGAAACGGGTACCGGAACTGAATATGCCGACCACGCTAATATTCGATCCGTATGCCGTAAAGGTCGAACCGACTTTGAGATTATTCTTACTGGCTAAACCCGTACCGACCAAGGCGACGTTGCTGTTACTAGTACCGCTAAAAACTGTTCCGGATAGCAAACTAAAGCTTCCGCCGCCAGTAGTTGCCGCGGAGACGGCCAGATCCGTCGGACTGGTTGTGCCGTTGACAGTTACCGGCGGAGTAAATTTGACATTGCCGCCAAAACCATTGCCGGCGAAACGCCGCCCAAGAAATCCTGCCGATACCGCCGACTGCAGATTTGTGTCGCTGCTGGTCAACCGGTCACTTAAGGTCTCATTAAGCTGAACAACGTGAGGTAGAGCCGAAACGGATTTTAACTGACTTTGAGTCAATGGCGTTCCGCCGCCGGCAAAGCCCCTTAATCCGGCGGGAAAGATACTGATAGTATTATCCACCGATCCCTTAACGTTGTTAATTTTTTGGGTCACCGCTTGGTGGGATATAAACATCGCCAGAGACAGACCAATGCTGAGTCCGAGTATTATAATCAAGGAAAAAGTTCTAGTCAGGTTACGGAAAGCGTTCCTGATACCGCGGCTACACCAGTTCATTGCTTACCTTCGACTTAATTATTATTAATTGGAATCTAGCATAAAACTACTTAGAACCGGCTTAAGTCTTCTTACTACGAGGAATCGTTAAAGTGAAGGTAGTGCCGGTGCCGATTTTTGAGTTAATCTCGACCCTGCCGTTGAATTCCTTTTCGACCGTCAGCTTGACCACCGCAAGCCCAATGCCGATTCCCCGGCTGATTTCCTGCTTGGTACTATAAAACGGGTCAAATATTCTTGTGTGGTCTGCTTTCTTGATACCCTTTCCATAATCAACGACAGCTATCTTTATCCAGCTCTCATTACCGGCTAGAGTCACTTTTACGAGACGGCGGCTTGGGATATCGGAGTATGCTTCGATCGCATTGTTTATTAGATTAGCCAGGGTCTGACTCAGTCTAACAGCATCACCATATAAGCAGTATGAACCGGTTATTTCCGTAACCAGCCTGATGTTCTCGCTCCTGGCTCTTGGCTTTAACAGTAGCACCACCTGGTAAATCAGATCATTGACCGAGAAAGAGGTTTTGAGGCTGTGTTTTTTTAGCTGGGTCCTAGCAGCCACCACGTATTGCTCCAATTGACGTAAATCGTTTTGGGCTAATTTGATCATGCTGTTCGGCCTTTCGTCTCTGATCTGCTCAAGCGCCAGAATGGCTGCCGTCAACGGTGTGGCAATATCATGGATCAGCCCGGCGCTAAATCTGCCGAACTCGGCGAATTGCTGAACCTCAAACTCATCAGAAATACCGGATTCAATAATACTTTTTAACAACCGCCGTTTTTCCGCCTGGAGCCAGTGATTTAGTACAGTCATTGGATGGCTCCCTGGCGCATTTAGTCAATCCCCGCCTTGGGCCTGCCGGTATCCAGCGCATAGCCCAATCCGTGAACGGTTTTAATCAACTTATGATCGTATCCACGGTCAATTTTATCCCTAAGACTCTTAATATGAACGTCGATTGAGTTGGTCCGAAGCGGCGTAGCATTGCCCCATGCATACTCTAGTAGGTAACGGCGCTCTACCGCTACCCCTGAATTTCTAAACAAACACTCAAGCAAGGCAAATTCTTTACGTCTTAAATCGATTGTTCTGCCATCCCTTATTGCCCGGCGAGTGGTCGGGTCCAATATCAAATCTTTTGATACCAACTTACCATGACGGTAATAGACCGGCTGGCGTAGCAGCGCCGCGATCCTGGCTTTAAGTTCCGCCAGCGAAAATGGTTTTGTCACATAATCGCTGGCGCCATTATTAAGTTGATCGACTTTACTGATCAAACTAGATTCGCCGCTTAAAATAAGCACCGGTACGTTAATCCCTCTCTCGCGCAGTTTAACTAAAACCTTAGCGCCGTTCAGATCGGGTAAATTAAGGTCCAGGATAATTAGATCAAGCTCTAGTAACTCAGCTTTCTTCAACCCGGAAGCAGCGGTTTTGGCGGTGGCAACTTTATAGGTATGGCTTAACGCCCGGTACAAGGCAAGCGTTAAGTTGAGGTCGTCTTCGATAATCAACAGTCGCTTATTTGCCATGTGCCCAAGCCTACCCGGTATCTTCAGGCGATACCTTATCCCCGCCACCCATTGCGCAGAGAGTACAATAATGTTTGTTTTATTGCAAGTATTTTTCATAGTACACTTATTGTTTCTGTATTCGTAAGCGGTTTTTACTCTTTAACGCTAAAGATTACTTAACAGTGGTATATTAAATTGATTGAATCTATTTAGGATGTGTTTGGAACATTTGCAAATTTCTTAAATAATTATTAATTAGCCCTCTGTAATTTAGCACTGCTACTCGTGCTGGTTACATTTGGAAATGGAACTTACGCCTATAATAGGACTATGCGAGATGAAAAATGGCGCATTGCGCTTAATGAATTTTTAGAACCGTGGCTGGTTCAGCCAGAGGTTGTTGGTGCCCTTGTGACCGGCAGCTATGTGCTGGGGACCAATACTCCGCAGTCCGATGTTGATGTTCATGTGTTCTTGGCCGACAAAACGAGCTGGAAAGAGCGCGGTAACACTGTGAGAGACGGCTACCTAATAGAATATTTTGCCTTGCCGGTAAATCTGTATCACAAACTTTTTGATATGGATCATGCCGATAATCAGCGCACAAACGCTCGAATGATTTCAGTCGGCGAAATAATTGCCGACAAGACTGGTGATGTGGCTAAGTTAAAGGCGCTCAGTGATGAATATATGCTTGAGCCTTTTAAGCAACTTTCAGCCGAGCAGATTGAAGATCGTAAGTATTGGCTATGGGATTCAATGGACGGCCTAGAAGATCTATTTTTGTCAAATGCGTCAAACGGTAAACTTGACATATTGAAAAAACTAAGAGAAGTGCCAGTATCGGACAATAAGTGGGGCTGGTGGGAGGATTAGCGAAACCCGGAGGGCAAGGAACCCGGTCTGGTCTTGAAGTGTCTAGCCCTCATAATGTTAGTCGGTCAGTTATGGAACGTTTTTAAGAAGTTAATCGCGATTTATGCTGGCTTTTGGCGGTTCGAGCGTAGCTCATTCAGCTTTCATGTAATTATATAAGTCCGCCAATATATCTGATTTAACAGTGGTAAATAAATAGAGACCGGTCATGGAACACGGTCTCGTATTTTGGGTGCATGATCTGGTTGCCGTGGGGAGACTCGAACCGAAGTCTAGTACCGCCTGATTTTTAGATTCGCTTCACCTTAGCTTACATTACACCATTATCAAAATCCTTAGACGAGAGCTCTTGTAATCTCATACAACCTCATATATAATTAATACCTGATCATGAGCAGCTTGGATAAACGCATTGCAGACCTACCATCATCAATATACCGTATTATATCCCAGATAGACGGGTTGAACGGTCAGTGGAAAGGTGGTCTAAACTTAAGCCCACAGATGCTTGGTAGGTTGAAGCGATCAGCTCTGGCAACCTCAACTGGTGCTTCAACACGTATTGAAGGGGCGAAACTTTCCGACGAAGAGGTTGAGAGTTTAATGCGCGGCCTGTCAATGCAGAAAATGCGAGACCGGGATGCACAAGAAGTCCGTGGTTATTACGAGGTGTTGCAAACTGTCTTTGATAGCTATGATGATCTCAATCTCACCGAGAGCACAATACTGCATTTACACAACCAATTGCTCAAGTACTCAGATAAAGACGAACGTCACAAGGGCCAATATAAGCACCTTGAAAACCAAGTCCAGATGAAAGATCAAAGCGGCAAGGTTCTAAGTGTACTGTTTGAGACAACGCCAGCCTATTTGACGCCAAGAGCTATGAATGAACTAGTGACATGGACCCAGAGGTTAATCGAAGCTGATACAAATCACCCACTGATTGTCATGAGTGCCTTTATTGTTGAGCTTCTCAAAATACACCCCTTTGTTGATGGCAACGGTCGCTTGAGCCGCATATTAACTAATCTCGTACTCTTGAAAGCTGGGTACGCATACGTGCCTTATGTGTCGCACGAAAAAATCATTGAGGACAGTAAGGCCGAGTACTATATTGCCCTGCGTAAAAGCCAAATCACCTTCGACACGGAGCGGGAATCAATCCTGGCTTGGACTGAGTACTTCCTTAACGTTCTGCTTGAACAAGCAAAGCAAGCTGTGGCGCTACTGACTGCTGAAGACATTGAGAAACTGCTTTCCCCACAGCAGCTGAAGGTTTGGACGTACTTAGGCGAAGTACATGAAGCAACACCGGGCGTTATCTCTAAGTTTACTGGCGTGGCTCGTCCCACGGTTTCACAAGCACTTGATAGGTTGTTGAATATGAAAAAGGTTGAGCGTATTGGCCAGGGTAGTACAACCCGTTATCGAAAGCTGTAACCATACCTGTTGACGAAAAGATCGAGCTCTAATGATTACTCTTTCATGGACGCGAACTGGTATGTAAGAATTTAGGAAACAGTTTATAGCTAGGATTTTAACACGTAACGATCATAGAGCACGGTAGCGGTTATGAGTGTCAAGTCCCCATATAGTGGACCGGTCGGTTCTGGAATCGCCCCAGAGAAGTTATTGTTGGTATTTTCAACGAATTGCAAAGTTCGGGCATATGACAAAGGACTCGAACCACTTCCTATTACCATCTAATTTTAGGCTCAATATATTCTAACTTACACTTTGGCTTGATCAAAATCATTTATAATAAAGTCTGTATTTGTATCACATTGTGCTACAACAGATGTATGGTTAACGTACAACGTTTAGTTTGGGACGAGTGGAATGTTGACCATATAGCACGTCACGGTATAGCACCCAAACAAGTATAAGAAGTCTGCCATGGTGATCATGTTATGCGTGAAGCTTATGGTGGTCGTCTAATGATTATCGGTCAAACCAAGGACAAGAAATTACTGGCCATGGTCTTTGCGTCAAAAGGCAAAGATGAATACTACCCTGTTACTGCTTATACCGCTAGCGGTAAATTGCGCAGTATATATTATCAAGAAAAGGGAAAGGAGTAGAAACTATGACAACTACAAAAAGCAAGGTGCCTAATTTCAAAAGCCGCGATGAAGAGGCAGCCTGGTTTGGGGCACATATGGCTGAATATTGGAACGAGGCAAGGCCGGTTGACGCCCATTTCGCAAAAAACCTGTCTTCCGGCTTAAATGTTCGCTTTGATCCTGACAGTTTGTCTAAAATACGGTCAATTGCTAGAGAAAAAGGTATCGGCCCTTCTACATTAGTACGTATGTGGATTATGGAACGCCTGCATTAATTAAAAGAGGGCTTACTTGCTATAATTATTCAGCCAGCTTGTTCTGTTTGGAAACGTCATAATTTATGACTAACTTAGGGCCAGGTAGATACAAGTACTCTGTTAGTAACTTTAGTGAGGTGTGCACAGCCCCAACCCCCACACCTGGTAGTTTAAATATTCCTCTTTAGTTGGGTTTGCTTTTTCTAGTGTTAAGGAACACCAGGGACATCGGTCATGGAACCCGATCAGCCTTGCAGGCGTCCAACCCCTATATAGAGGAGCGGTCAAAGAACACGGTCTCGTATTTAGGATGCATGATCTGGTTGCCGCGGGGAGACTCGAACCGAACCACTAATATACTACCGCCACTCCCGCGACTTGCTATATCCTAGCATAGTCATCACCCCTATCAAAATTGCTTTTTAGCAACATTATTCTTGGTTTTTGTTAATATTTTTGTTATACTTCTCTCATGACAACATTGAGCATTTCACTAGACGAAAAACTGAAAAAAGAGATCGAAAGATTTTCTAAGGAAGATGGTGTTTCTAAAAGCGTTGTAGTGCGTCGACTGCTGGAACAAGCTACTTGGGAACGAACCTGGAAAGACATGTCAGCCCAAATCCGTAAAAAGTTAGATGAACTTAACCTTACTAGCGTTGACGACATAGAAAAATATCTAGGATGAAGCCTGTTCGAGTAGTCCTAGATACTAACGTGTATATTGGGGCAGCTCTGAACCCACAAAGCATTATCTATAAAATTGTCGAGGATTCCGCTGCCCAGTATCTGGCAACCTATTTTACATCGCCAGAAATATTGCAGGAGTTGCAAGAAAAATTGGAAAGCCCTAAGCTTGGATTTTCCCGATCTGACGTTGTACGCTGGTTAAACCGACTTGAAGAAGCAATTACAGTTATTCGGCCACAGCAGAAAGTAGATGTACTCACTGAGCGTGACCCGGATGATAATAAGATTCTGGAGTGCGCCTTGGAAGCCAAAGCTGACTTAATAATCACGGCTGATCACGATTTACTCTCGCTGAAAGAATTCCAAGGCACTAAAATAATGCACACAAGCTCAGTGAAGTATTTGTTCCCTCAACTTAAGGATCAGTAAGCTTAATATTTCAGGTTATGCAGCCAAGTGACAAAATAAGCCTCTACCGATCACTCTTCCTGGGACGCGAAGATATCTATGCTAGGCGCTGGGAGAAATCTGGTAACTCTGGATACTCGCCAGCATATTCCTTTAATTGGGACGAGTTCAACGCACATCGAGCTCAGGGTGGTAGCTTAAAGAATTTTGAGAACAAGACACCCATTCCCCTAACTGATAATATTATTCATTAGCATACGCACGGACAAATTGTTGTCGGTATTTATCTAATCCTCGAGGACAATACTTCATAATTTTTAGCTGCTGACTTTGACACGAGACGATCATGGAACCCTGTCTGAGTTGCAAGAGTCCAGTCGCCATATAGAGGATCGATCGGTTCTGGAACCACCCCTGAGAAGTTATCGTGGGACTTTCAACGAATTGCAAAGTTCGAGCCAATGGGATAGGGCTCGAACCTGCTAACAGTGTTGAGATTTTAAGGAGTAATAAAAAAGACCGGTCTAGAAACCCGGTCTACCTCTGTTGGTGCATGATCTGGTTGCGGGGGCAGGACTCGAACCTGCGACCTCGTGGTTATGAGCCACGCGAGCTGCCGCTGCTCCACCCCGCGATATCCAATAACACCAGTATACTGGTGGCTTAATTTCCGTATTATCTTAGCAAACAGAGGTGAAATAGTCAACGAATTCGCACTAGATAATCATCAGCGCTTTCCAAATATCTCGTTTAGATAGTAGTTAGTGTTGCCGTAGTTTGCACTACGAATAGAGCTATAAAACACCGCGCCATTCAGTAAGAACCGTAGGTCTAAAGACGGACAGGAAACAAAAAATCCAGACATTAAACAGTTCGGAAGTCGGTCACCGAAAAGTCCGGGTAATCATTATCTGGCCGTTATAGAGAGGTTAAGTAAAGCGTACCCAATAACCCCGGCCGAAAGAAATACTACACAGCTGACACCAAAACCGTTCTAGTTAGGGTACGTAAAACAATACAACTATCCTTGCCTAGAGATTACATAACTAGATAGCAAAGCCAAATCCGGCTAGCTGCTTAAGTCCGGGTTGTCTTGTTCGGCTCCCCGGAGAACTAAAGCTAGCTGCAGCGGTCGGTAAGATAGATACGGTTGTCTGTAGTTCCGGAAGGTTGATGGGCCCTACGGCCCATACAGTTAACTGTGTAGGCACCGACTTCTTGGCAAGAGCCAGTAGCCCAATTAATCTCAAAATGACCCAGAGGGAGAGAAAAAGATTACCACTACTAAATATTGGCTAACCTTACAAGGGTAGTTTCGGTAACAGTTTATCTCTACTTGATGCGCAAATTTGTTATTTGCGGTGCAGCAAGAAGTTTACCCAGGACTGGATATTTTTTTGGTACGTCGGCTCGGATATTTTAACCGTATAGCCAAAGTCAGGCAGCTGAACTTGTGGCGCATAAGCCAAAGCGACGTTTTTAGGTACCAGGACTTCTTGCTCGCCAGGAGCCGCCAATCCAAAGTTTTCCCTGGCTTGTATGTTTAAATATTGGGACGAATTGTAATATTCATTCTGAAGCTTAAGATTATTGTTCTCCAGCTTTTGAATCGTGTTTTCCTGTGTAGTCGTCGAAATCTGTTTCTGTAGACTGTAATTCAACTTGATCGCCTTAACACCACTCCAACTGATAAGAAGTACGATTATGACAAATAGGACTTGCCCGGCGAACCTAATATCCCGTAGTCTATATAGGAAGTCGGATATTACCGCCCTGATGTATTTAATTTTTGTTTGCATGGACACGCATTCAATTATATATCCATGCACCCAGTCTGGTATACTCCGTTAGCAGACTTAACCCGTGGGGACGTAGCTCAGGGGTTAGAGCAGTCGGCTCATAACCGATTGGTCGCTGGTTCAAATCCAGCCATCCCCACCATTCAGCTTATAGATTCGTTAGTCTGTTATTCAGTACCTGGAGCATCTGCTTGATCGACTTGGCTTCGGCGATTCTCTCCCTTAGTTCTTTCGCACCGTTAAACCCGTTTATATAGATTTTGGCGTATTTATTCATACGGGCAGTCCCTTTGTTCGGATTCTTTGACCATTGTTTGAATAATTCCAGGTGGCGACTGAACAGTTCGATTCGTTGTTTTTCATTTGTCGCTAGCCATGGACTTTGCGCCGCGAACACATATGGATCTTGAAAAACCCCCCGGCCGATCATTATTCCGTCCAGCCCGTATCTGTCCGCCAAAGCTTCACCATCCGCCCGGGAAACTATGTCACCGTTGGCCACAACAAGCGTAGCGGGAGCGATTTCGTTACGTTCGGCAACTATTCTTTCCAGTTCCTGGTAATGCGCCGGCACTAAGCTCAGCTCCTTGACAGTACGCAGATGAATGCTCAGCATTGAAAGGTTTTGGTTAAATAAGAACCTGGTCCATTCCGGGTCGACAGCGTCCACTCCTAAACGAGTCTTAACACTTAGCGGCAACCGACCGGTGGCGCCGGCAGATACGGCATCAATTATATCTTTGGCCAACCGGTGATTATTAATCAACGCTGAGCAGGCGCCGCTTTTCACGACTTGCCGCACCGGGCAACCCATATTAAGGTCAATGCCGTAAAAATTGGTTTGCAGCCCGAGCTCATCGGCGATTCGGCCGGAAGCCAGCTGATCGGCGATCACATAAAAGTTATCCGGATTGATCCCCCAGATATGAGCTACCAGCGGCGGTTCCGATTGCTGATGATCCAGCTTGCGGATTATCCTTGACCGTCCGGGACTATTCAGCCCTTCGACGTTAACAAACTCACTGAAACAAAGATCGGGTGGGGCGCAACTGGCAACTATTTGCCGAAAAACGGTGTCGGTAACGTCGTCCATTGGTGACAATATAAAAAACGGTTTGTTTAGACCAGTTAAATTCATCACTTAATCTTAACTGTTCGGCCAGTCTATTCCCACTGAAAGACTCTAAAGGCAATGAAATAAATGATAATGATCCAGCCGGTTAACAGCCCAATCTGCGGACCGATCTGCAGTAAACTGTAGCCTTCAGTGGTAAGCAGCCGGGCACCGTCAATTACCGGCGTCAGTGGCAGATACGTAGATACTGTCTGCAGCCAGTGCGGCATCAGATAGCGTGGAAAGAACGTGCCGGATAAAAACAGCATCGGAAAGACTACTATATTGGACAGCGGAGCCGCTTGGCGTTCGTTCTTGGCCCAGCCGCCGATCGCCAGACCGATACCCAAAATGGCAATAATCGAATAGACCATAAACAAGGCTATCGATAAATAATTACCGGTAACCTTTAGATGAAATACGGCAATTGCCACAACAAACATAACCAGCAGCGACACCATTCCGGTAATCGCTTGGGCAATCATCGTAGCCGTGAAGTACTGCCAGACTTTTAGCGGCGTGGTGTGCAGCCGCCGTAAAATACCTTGTTTTTTGAGTTCCGGAAAAACGTTTACCGGACCAAAAATGCCGATTCCGGCAATTGAAAACCCGAGCAATCCGGCAAAAGTATAATCAAACGGCGTTAAGCTTTTGTTAGCAGTCGCCTGACCATTAACCTTTAACGGCCCGGAGTAACTGACGTAATGACGGTTAACGGCCGAAAACTGAGCACTCAGCACAGCGGTCAATGTCTGTCCGGCCTGAATATTATTGATCGTGTAATAAACCTGAGCCGTACCTGTCGGCTTACCGCCAACTAATAGTTTACCGAAGTTGATCGGCAGAATAATTAAGCCATCCAATTGGTTTTCGTTAAGTTTGGATTTAGCTTCGGCGACAGTTGTTATCGATGTATTGACCTTGAAAGTTTTACTATGATTAATCAGCCCGGTAGCCTCACGGGACAATGGCGTATGGGCGTAATTGATTAGCGCAACATTGAAGTGAGTATTGCTGCCGCTGTTTGAGCTGAATGCTCCGAACACAAACAGAAACAGCACCGGGAACAAAATACCGAAAAACAGAGCCAACCGGTCGCGAAAAAATCTTTTGGTAGCCAGTCTGGCAAACACCAACACCGTAAACAGCCGTTTACGCATCGAAATTACTCCCTTAAAGCCTTACCTGTTAAATCAATAAACACATCTTCCAGATTAGCCTGTTCAACCTTTTGCTGTTTCTTAAAGCCCTTGGCCAACAATTGCTTAATCAGCCTGGCGGGCGTGTCCAGAGTAATAATTTTTCCCTTGTCCATAATCGCCACCCGGTCGCATAGCAATTCGGCTTCATCCATATAGTGAGTGGTAATTATGACCGTCACTCCTTTTGCCTGGACCATTTGGGTCAAATCCCACAGATTACGCCTGGCCTGCGGATCCAGGCCGGTTGTTGGCTCATCCATAAAGAATACTTTCGGGTTGTGGACTAACGCGGCGGCGATACTTAACCGCTGGCGCTGGCCTCCGGACAGCTGTTCGGCAAAAGAGCCGGCCTTGGCCCCCAGATCAACTTCGTCGAGCAATTGTCTGGCATTGGCTTTTTCGCCATAAGCGGCGGCAAACATATCAATAATCTCAGTTAGTCTTTGTTTGTCCTGAAAAGCTGCGGTCTGCGGCTGCACGCCAATGATCCGCTTAACAGCTTCGGGGTTGTCGGCAACGTTAATACCGTCAATTATAATATTGCCCCTGTCGATCGACCGGAGCGATTCCATCATTTCCAGGGTAGTCGTTTTACCGGCGCCATTCGGTCCTAGAATGCCAAAAATCTCGCCTTTTTCCACCGAGAACGAAATATTATCGACAACCGGTTTGTTATCATAAATCTTCACCAGGTTATGAACGTCAACTATCGGTTTGGCCATACAGTTACCCAGTATAGCCAAGATTAGAGCAAAATTAAAACTGTCGGGGGGTTATTCTTTACCTACCCTCCCGGCAGCTTTCTTTTGAATTTTTGACTAGTCTGGTTATTTGCGCTTGACGGTTAGGAAACCGTTGCGAGGGTTTTCGTTAACTTCACGGTCACTGGGCAAATCAGTTGCTTCCGGCCTTTTGTCCTTGCTGAAGTAGTAAATGGTCTGCTCTTTACCGCCGCGAAGAGTTACTTTCTTCGAGTTTAGATAGTAAGTTACACCTTTTGAGTTTGTGTGCTGGTATGCCATTATATGATACCTCTCCCTCTTAATAAGTTGTTGGTACCCCTACCATACTCTTTAGCGTTTTTGTTTGTCAATATTTTTGTTTAATAAGGGTTTGCATATACCCCGTTAGTTGTATTAAACTTACGTGGTAACCATAATCATTAACTTAAGGGGTGGAAAGAATATATGGATTTTTCAAACCGTGGTTTTCAGCAACCGCAACCACAACCGCAACCACAACCCGCACATCATAGCCCGCAGCCGGGTATCGGCAGTTCTGCAGCCGGCTCTAAGCGGCAAAACAATAACAAACAAGATAGATGGATGAAATGGATAACCGTGTTGCTTGGCGTCTTGGTTGTCATTTTTCTGGTCACCGTAATCTTATCGTTTGTCTTCAGTAACAACAAGTCCGAGGGAGACTACGTTTACAACAACCGTTTACAGGCAGTTTTCCTAAATACCGGCCAGGTGTACTTCGGCAATATCAAATCCATTAATCCGCAATTTTTGGTGCTGCAAAACATCTTTTATTTGCAGACCAATAGCGCTTCCGGCTCGGCGACAACCAGTAGCAGTTCATCGAATAATGTGTCGTTGATCAAGCTCGGCTGCGAACTGCACGCACCCTACGACCAGATGGTCATTAACATGACTGAGGTTACTTTCTGGGAGAATCTGCATAACAGCGGCCAAGTCGCCAAGGCTGTCAGCAAGTACTACCAGAATTATCCGAACGGCCAAAAGTGTAGCAGCAGTAGCAACGTCGGTTCGTCAACGCCGGCCGCCAGTGCACCCGCTACATCGACTCCGACAACTTCATTGAAGAGTGGCACCAGCTCTAAGCCCTAGGCTTTTAGGTTCGGGATCGACTTACACCCCCCCTCAATTAACCAGGGGGGGTGTTTTTATTCTTCCTTGAGATAGATGTTAAACAAAAGCTTAAGCACAAAGTAGCCGGCCAGTATGAGGAATAAGGCGGTAGCTAATAGACTCCAGCCGGCCAAATCCGGACTCCAGCTAGGCGACACAAAGTCAAATTCATAAAGTGACACCGGAATCGGCGAGAGCTTTACTCCGTGACTGGTCACGTACTGCTCAATGCAGGGTACGCGGTTATGTCCAGAGAAGTCATAAGGATCAAGTCTTTGACAATAAACCTGAGCTGCCGTATAGAGACCGCTGTTGCTGGCCAAAACCGATTGCTCCTGGGCCTGCTCTAGACGCATATAGGTGTACTCCAGTTGGATAGGCGGGTAAACTGAACCGGTTCCAGTCGATAGGTTCGTGTTCATGTGCGCGGTCACATAAGCCTGAAGATTATCCAGCGCCTGAGTAACATTGCCGTTATTTTTATCGGCCTGAAAAACGGCAGTCTTCAGCTGCTGCATATGTTCGTTATTGTGCCTTAGGGCCACTATGCTGGTTACCCCGAAAATGACGGCAATTACCAGACAATAAAATGGCGCTAGTTTAGTGAACTTTCGGAAAACACGGCGAGCCTGATTGGTTTTAGTCATAGACTCATTTTACCTCAACCGTAATCACAGACTTGATGCGTGCTAGACTAAACTTATGCATATCTATTTCTCCGGCATTGGCGGCGCCGGCATTGGGCCGCTGGCCGAAGTAGCGTTTCAAGCCGGTTACCAAGTGTCCGGATCAGATAAACGCTCGTCAAGTTACATAACCGCTCTGAAAAAGTCAGGCATCGAAAACATATTTATTGACCAGAGTTATGCACAGATCGCCAAGATACACGCCAGCCAACCGATTGACTGGTTTGTCTACAGTTCAGCCCTTACAATCGAGCAGCCAAACGCGCCGGAACTAAAGTTTGTTAACGAACACGGGATTAAAGCCTCCAAGCGCGACGAACTGATCAATGAAATTACTCGAGCTCATCATCTGTCCTTGGTTGCCGTGGCCGGTACGCACGGCAAAACTACGACGACGGCGATGATTGTCTGGCTATGCTTGCAGTTGAAGCTGCCTATTAGCTATCTGCTCCCGGCTAAGACATCATTCGGGCCTCTGGGACACTTCCAACCCGGCGCTAAATACTTTGTTATTGAAGCCGACGAATTCGATCGCAATTTTCTGCAATTCAATCCTGAAATAAGTGTTATCAGCGGCGTATCCTGGGATCACCATGAGGTCTTCCCGACCAGAGAGAACTATCAACAGGCTTTTTTGGATTTCATTAACCACAGCCAAACAACCTATCTCTGGGACAATGATGCCGCCTATTTAGGGCTCACTCGCGCCGACAAGTCACTGGCTATCGAAGACTCAGCCAACCCGGGCATTGAGGACATTAAATTAAAAGGTTTGTATAACCGCCGTGATGGTTGGCTGGCATTACAAGCAGTTCAGAAGATGAATATTACTATGCGGCATGGCGCTAAACCGACACTAGGAGCAAGACTGAATGAGTTTCCCGGTCTGTCCCGGCGCATGGAGTTGCTGATTCCTAACCTTTATAGCGATTACGCTCACACTCCGGAAAAGATCCGCGGCGTCATGAGCGTGGCCAGAGAAATGACCGCCGTTACCGGCCAGAAGATAGTTGTCGTATACGAACCGTTGACCGATCGGCGACAGCACTACATGCTTAACGACTATAGGGATTGCTTTGACGGTGCCACCAGAGTCTACTGGCTACCCAGTTATTTAGCCCGAGAAGATCCAGGTCAAACGATTATCGAGCCTCGGGAACTAATCGCCCGTCTGGACGATCCGGGCATTGCCCAACCAGCCGAACACGACGACCAGTTAAAGCAAATCATCGACCGCCATTTAGCCGAAGGTGATTTGGTGATCGGTATTGCCGGTGGCGGCGGTGACAGTCTAGACGATTGGCTGCGGGACAAATACTTAGGCTAACGGGTGGGACGCTGCAGGTCCGTGCCATAAGTAGATTCGGCTGTATTAATGAAGGTATCCTTGTCTCTAATGACCGCCTGGGGCGGCAACTGATCCGATTTCGTAGACAATCCGTTAACCCGCTTAACCGCCGTGCCGATAGCCAAAAATTCAATCACGCCGTTGCCAATATTATAAATATAGGTCTTGATACCGAGTACGTCATCGGCGCCGATGGCGGCGGCCTGCTCCTGCACGCGCTTCAATGACTGCTCGCGCGCTCCATAAATCAGATCACTGAGTATCTTGATTTCCCCTTTTACCAGATTACGAAAACCGGCCTTGATGCTGCCGGCAAGCCCCAAGGAGTATACCGAGGTACCCAGCACCAGTTTCAGGGGGACATAACCCAGTTTGGTAACGTTCCACATTTCCTCGGCGGTTAAGTCGCTGGTAATCACTCCGCCGACAGTATCGGCTGCCGCTTGGATTTGATCGTTGCGCGAGGCCGTACCGATCATCACCATTTCCTGGACTGCCGAAGCTCCGACGGGCAGGATAGTCGTGCGGATTCCCACGACGGCATTGGCGTTTTTAGTTTTGGCTTCATTAACTAAGCGCTCAAGCGCCAGATTCCGGGTTGTATTGAAAATATTGCTGAACTGAGTAATTTCACCCCGGGCCAGCTCCCGGAAACTACCGATTATTCCTCTAGCAACACCAATCGAATAAGCAACATTGCCAAAAACAAAATCCAAGGGTAGATAGTTGGCGTCAATCTGACAAAACAGCTCCTGGCCGTCGCTGGACGACGTAAACCGGGCGGCCGGCAATTGAGAATTCGTCTGAACGATCGCCGAACCCACGGACAGGAACTCAACATTGCCAGCATGGAACACCAATTCGGAGGTAACGCCTGTGGCTGCCGGCGCTCCGCTTTGGAGCAACTCCTGGTTAAACCGCTCCAGGCTCAACCGGCGTCCTTCGGCAATCATCTCGGTAATCCGGGATATTTCGCCACCAACCACTGTCCGGATATTTGAGCTAACGCCACCGACAAAACCTAGAGCAAATACGCTGTTACCAACCAGCAGATTACCCGGCCGATAGCCATACAGCCCTATACAGTAAATCTCATTACCCGACAATCCGCTGAAAACCGGACCGCGGTTATCGGCGGCATTTTGCTGATCTATAGTTTGTCGGTCGCTAGTATCGTTTTTTGGCATCGTCTTTACCTTTATATAACCAGATAATGGTTATTGTACCGCAAACCTTTAGGATTGATTGGATATTTTGACCGCTCCCGCTCTAAGCACCTCGATAGCGTCGTCAGCCATACGGATAACCGTCGATGGCAGTCTTCCCGCTAAGTCGCCTCCATCAAAATAAGCATCAACGCTCGCGCCGAAATAAGCTTTAGCCTGAGCTACCGTTGCGGCCGTCGGTTGGCCCGGTAAATTAGCGCTGGATGTTAAAAGCGGACCGGTAAGACTCAGTACCGACCGGACAAAATCATTATCCGGGATTCTGATCGCCAGATCGGCTTTCCCTTGAGTAAGATAGCCGAAGCCGGCTGTCTGATTAATTGGAATAGCGACACTGACAGCATCCGGCCAGAAACTTTCAACTGCTTTTAAGTAACGGCGGGCAATCTTTAAATCACCTACCAGTTGCTCTATATCCGCCGCCAGAACAGTACCCGGCTTTGCCTGACGGTCTTTCAACGCATATAACCGCAAGACCGCCGACTGATCGGTCGCCTTGGCTATCAGGCCGTAAACCGTATCCGTCGCCATAACCGCAACGCGGCCGGGTTGATTAATAACGCCAGCAATCAGTTCTTTTGTTTCTGGCATAATTTGAACGCTGGCCCAAACAACTGCTAGGTAAACCTACTTCTTATGGTACGCAAAAACAATCAGGATAATCAGGACAATTAGCACGACTATGGCCCCTATTAGTACCGGCATCGGCAGGCCACTCTTTTTCTTGGGCGTAACCGCCGGTGGGGGTGGCGGCGTAGCGGCTCCATCCTGATTGGGCGGTAGATTGTTGTCTGTCTGAGCCGGAACCGGCTCGACGGCTGGCCCACCTTCCGGGTTACCGGAAGTCGATTCAATCACCGCCGGTTCCTCTTCTGGCGGAACAGCCGGAGCTGGTGCCATTGGTTCAGTGGGTTGATTAGTTTGGTTTTGGTTTTGGTTTTGGTTTTGGTTTT
>JAJZKN010000004.1:29194-43002 GCA_021850865.1 bacterium
TTTGGTTTTGGTTTTGGTTTTGGTTTTGGTTTTCTTCATCCATAAGCTTTATTATAGCAGACTTACAAATGGCGGCGAATTGCGCTCCAGTTGATCTTGGAAAGCGGGTTATGAATCGCCGGATCAATTAAAAAAACCGCCATAGCTATGGCGATCAGACAAACGACGAATACCAGACTCCAGAATATTCGATGAGAGCCTTCTTCCGTCGCATCATTTTCCACCTTAGCAGTCCTCGCTGCCGACGGACTGGGATCTTGAGCCTGTAGTAACGTATCGCTTTCCCTTGCCAAAATATCATTAATCGCCGCGGCAGTTTTTGGATCATCGAAGTCATCCGGCTTTGGCGCATCAAAGTCGGCCGGAGGCAACTCCTTATCAGAATTGCTAACGAGTAATTCAACCGGTTCTGTATCGCTAGGTAGTGGTGAGTCGTTTTTTGATACAGTCACTTCCGGTGGCTGGCTAGGCGCTACGGCTACCGGTATATCTTGATTGCCGGACTCTGTCTGCTCCAGCTGTATCTTGATTTTTTTCGTCTTGGGTTTTTTTGATTCTACCAGATCAGGTGGTCCGCTGACCGCCGAAAAGATATCAAGTGTTGGCAACGGTTTCGTTATTGGGGCCGTTTGCTGGCTAACTTTCTGGTTTTCGTCGAATAACGGTTCGGACGGCTGCTCTGGTAGATTCAAGTCCATCATTTCATCAACTTTGGCAACCACCGCCGGGTCTTCGCCGTTATCGCTGCCTTCCTTTACCGGTATCGCTTGTTTAGCCATAAGAGTTTAAAACATTAATCTAACATTAGCGTTATTCTAGTTATTATTCGCCTTAGTATCTAGTTTAGTCAAAGGAAAATGACTTGATCATTAATAGAATGGGGGCGGAAAACGACTGGTTATTCCATTCGCTGGATCCGGCTATAGTTAACGGCTGCCTACTGCTAGTTGGACAGAGCGAACTAGCGCAGGAATAGAAGTTAAAGTAAATTAACGGGTCAACTGTAGCGATATTGCTGGCCGGAATCACCTGGTCTTTTTGATAGCCGTAATTGCCGGATATATAAATACCGTCCAAACCGCCCGTAATAGTGGTTGCCGGGTATTGAACAAAACTGATATAGGTGTCAGCCGCCTGTGCCGTCGACGGAGTATTAAAACTAATCTTTTGCGAAGTCATCACCGCGACCGAATTAGTGGTGAAAGCCGAAGGCAGCGAGCCCTTATTTAATATGTTCATTTGGACTTCGCCCTGAACGGTATTGCCACCGGCGGCAATCAGATTAAGCACGGGAGAGGTCACGCTCGTGCCGGCCGCACCGCTGTCAACAACCGTCCAAGCACTCGGATAATTAAAGGTCATGCCGAATGTCGCTGAACTGTGAGAGGTGAACGGTATGGCTGGAGTAGTCGGACTCGGCTGGCTCGACTGAGAGGATGGCAGGTTAGTAGACGCTTTGATTGACAATGATTGTTTATTTGGCGCGTGGCTATGATTTTTTTTCTTATAGTGCAAGATATACCAGCCGGCGCCTATACCGGAACCGAGCAGTAAAATTACAATTAACAAGATAACTACCCACGACTTGGACTTTTTCGGCTTCGATGGAGGTGCATAACGGTTTGGAGGCGGAGTTGGCAAATCACGCAAAGCCGCATCCGAGGGACGCACCGGCGAATTAATATTATTACCTGTTGGCCTGGTCGGACCGCCAAGCGGAAACTGGTCTAGGTCCATAAACACTATTTTAGACCACAATGCTAGTAAAAAGCTTAAAGTTAGGATTAATTGAACAAAAACACCGCGCAAGCGCTCGGAAAGCTCAGTTTACCGAGTAGATGTTTGATTGAAAGACATCATCGGTAATCTAAGGACTAAGCCGGTTAATGTCTCTCGGGAAAAGAATCGCTTCTTTGATGTTACCCAGACCAAGTGTTTTTTCGACCAGCCGATCAATACCGAATCCGCAGCCGCCGTGAGCCGGCAGACCGTGCTTAAAGGCTTGAAGATAAAAGCGAAAACTCTCATCGTCCGGATCGATGCCGGCTTCTTTCATTTGCTCGATCAGAATGTCATAACGATGTTCGCGAACCGGCACGGTAGCCAATTCCAACCCGCGAAATAATAGATCGGCGCTCTGGGCCACCTCCTCGTTTTTGGCCATGTGATAAAACTTCATTTTCGCCCTTGGTAACTCGGTAGCAAACACCGCTTCGCAGCCATCATGCTCCTTAGCGTAGTCACAAATCCAGCGCTCTTCATCCGGAGTTAGATCAATTTCCGTCGACATGTCAGTGCCGGTCGCTTCCTGGTACATACTATGAATCTGTTTCATCGGATAGCGTGGAAATTTAGGTTTTAAGACCGGTTCCGGTGCTTTTAGCTGAGTTAAATCGTCTCCGTGTTCTTTCCAGACTTTTTCCAGAACCGTATAGAGTAGGTCTTGAATAAGATCCATCACTTCCTCGTGACTGTTAATGAAAGCCATTTCGATGTCCAGCATGGTAACCTCGGATACATGCCTCGTGGTTGCGCTTGGCTCCGCCCGGAACGCCGGACCGATCTCAAACACCCGCTCAAATACCCCGACCATCACTTGCTTATACAGTTGCGGACTTTGTGCTAAGGAGGCGGATTTTCCGAAATAATCAAGCTTGAATACTTCTGCTCCGCCTTCGGCGGCATTGGCTACCAGTTTAGGTGTTTGGATTTCCATGAAATCCCGGGAGTACAGAAACTCTCGGATCAACTTAAGTAAAGCCGAGCGAACCATAAACACCTTGCCCTCATTCAAATTTCGTAGTCCGAGCGAACGGTGCTCAAACAAAGTGTCCAGATTTTCCGGCTTGTGCGACAGCGGTTTGTCAATTTCGATCGGTGGCTCATCGCTAACCGGTACCATAACTTCGAGCTTGACGTCGTGCAGTTCAACCCCGCCAGGAGCCCGCTGTTCACTGACTACCGTACCGTCAACACTCAATATAGTACCAATCTGCAGGCCTTTAAGTTTATCGACTTCAAGCTTGTCTTTAATGACCGCTTGGACAATTCCCTTGCGGTCTCTAAGGTTAATAAAAGTCAGTCCTCCGAGCAGACGCTTCTTGTGCAACCAACCCTCTAAATGGACCTCGGCATTAATATGCCCGCTGAGTTCACTGCTCAATACTCTCATTATCATCTCCCTCCTTTATCAAGTCGCCGCGGATCGGCTCCATAAACAACTTGGTTTCGTTAGCTTTACTTGTTTCAACCGCCAACAATGAACCCAAAGCATCTTTCAATGTCAGAATTCCCAGGATTTCCTTATTTTTGCCGGTTACAATTAGCAGCGGCTGGAGCTCCAGCGCGAATTTGGCCAGGGCCGCTTCCATTGGCTGGTTACGGTTTAACCAGCCAACGCGCGCACTCATATGGTCTTTAACGTATCCCCCGCTACTCAGACCGAGCGCATCTTTAAGAAGTATTCCCTCGACAATTTTGCCGGCTTTATCCCGACAAACCGGAAAGGCCAGTTGTTTGGTGTGGTGCATCTCGTCAAGCAATTTTGGTCCGATCGGATCATCGGGGTTAAGTTTCATGACTTTACTCCAGGGAATCACGAACTTTCCTGCTTTGGTTTGCTCAAAAGCGATAACTTGCTTGAGTCGGCTAAGCTGGCGTGGATCAATCCGGTTATCAAGTTGTCTTTCCTGTCGCTCGAGCACCCCGAGCAGGTCTTCCGTTTCGTACATCCCGGTATGAGTCTCCCCCGGAAAACCGGTAACTCTGGCAGTATTTTTAATCAAGGGATAGCCGAAGTGTGCCAAGCGGTTAATTAAGGGGTTAAGGCTCAGTGTTACCCGACGGGTAAGGGCCGAGTGCTTGGCGTTAGGCAACCAGGCATAGGCTAGCCAAATCCAACCGATCACCAGGCAAAACCCCAGCCAAGTCGGAGCCAGTCTGGCCATTAATACCAAAGCAACGGCGCTGAACAGAGCGAGCAGCAGCCAGAATGTCGCCCTTAGCGCCGGACCGAAAGCCGCTACCGGGTAGATAGTTGAGGCGAAAGCTTCGCCTTTAAGCGCCCGCCGGCGCAACTCATAAAGCGGCACGCCGAAATAAACTTTGCTGAGTGCAATAACCACTAAAGCCAGCAACAAACAAATAACAGCCACAATAAAATCAACCATTAAGCTCAATCTTATCACTTTGAAGCGGTTTATTGGTATACTAGTCAGGAATAATGATTAAGGGAGAATTATGAGTAAGACCTTTTGGGGTATTTTGGCCGCCATAGTCGTGATTTTCGGCATCATATTTATCACAACCAACCACGGCAGTAGCGGTAATAACAGTGCCAGCACCACCAAGCCGACCCAACATATCGAAGGCGGTGGCTCTTCCGGGGTTACCCTGGTAGAGTACGGAGATTATGAATGCCCTTACTGTGAAGAGTATTACCCGATTGTTAAGCAGGTAGTGGCTAACGAATTCAGCAAGATCACTTTTCAGTTCCGCAACTTCCCGCTGACTTCAATCCACCCGAATGCTTTCGCCGGCGCCCGGGCAGCCGAAGCGGCCGGACTAATGGGCAAGTTCTGGCAGATGCATGACGCACTATATAACGCCAGCAATTGGCAGCAATGGAGCACCGCTTCCAACCCGACGCCTTATTTCTACCAATATGCAAAGACTCTCGGTCTTAATTTGACCACTTTTAAGAACTACTTCTCATCCAGCAAAGTTAATAACCTGATAGAAGCCGATATGAATGTCGGCAATAATCTAAACATCCAGGGTACACCGACTTTTTACCTGGATGGTAAACAAATCCAAGTGGCGCCCAGCGTCAGTAGTTTCGAATCGTTAATTAATAAAGCCATCGCAGCGAAAACCAGCGGGAAAGCATTAAGCTCGACCTCTAGCGGCACGACGGCTCAAACCAAGAAGTAACCAAGGGCGGCTGTCTAGTAATAGATAAATTTCTGCCAACTCGGCCGGCGAACCCGCACTTCTACCATCTGTTCATCGCTGCTGGTTTGGACTTGAATTGACATTGCCGCATACCCCTTTTATTTATTTATGCCAATTGGCTTTGAAGGATTTTGCCTGATATCCTAAAAAGTTGTTAGCTAATTTTGTTTTTGTTTATTTTTCTTTTGCTAGATCATAAGCGATCTGTTCAAAGTGACCAAATTGTAACGGAGTTAGAGTGGCTTTGTCAAGGAGTTAATTTGTTTACTCAGCCCGGTTTATAAATTACGGGCGGTAAGTCCGGGCTAACCCTTTAGCATAAGGCTGATCAATTTTAACGAATAATTTTTTTAAGCTAGGGAGATATATAGCCAGTTGCGGTTGGAATAACGCTCAACACTGGTCAACACGCCCTTGGTCTCGCTGCGACTGCGCAACGCTTCCCGAATTTTGGTCGACGATACGCCAGAGGCATAAGAATTTATCAACTGGAGGCGTTTGGGTTTAAACGGCAGCTGACCGATCAGTTGCGGCAGCTTAGTCTGGTCACCGTCTCTTACTCCTATTACCAGCTCAAAACCACCGATTAACTTATCGACTCCGGGCCAACCGGCTAACCCGCCCAGCAGATCCGACCCCATCAAGAAGACCAGCTCATCGGTTGCAAACTGACGTTTAAGTCTGGGCAGTGTCCGGTCGACACTAAAGCTAATATCCGCGGTTTCCAGTAACGCCAATCCGGGATGTGGTTTTATGGCCTGGCGCAGCATTGCCACCCGATGTGCATAATGAACTACGTCGGTCTTCTGGCGGTGGTGACGTTCCGGCATTAAATATACCTTGTCCAGACCGGCTTGAGTTAACGCTTGCAGCGCAAAGCTGATATGTCCGGAGTGGACCGGATTAAAAGTGCCGCTATAGATTCCGATCCGTCTCATTCAGGCGATACTCTTTCAGGACCTTCGTCCTTCAGCCCATCAAGCCGGTAGACATAATGTTCGCACCCCGACAATAACTGGTCGGCCCCGCAGTTGACGCGGGTCAGATAAGACGAGTAAGCCGGTCCGGGAAAACTATTTTTTTGCGTCTGCTGATTTAACATAATCTTTATATTATTTTACCTTTAAAATTGAACTCTTCCTTAATTTTGGTTTATCTTTGTGTTTTTTATCTGGTTTCTTGCAGGAAACGTCGATACCGCAAGTTTTACATTTATCGAGAAGTTCATGACGCGGGCGCTCATTACGGTGGCCTTTTTGACAGTAAAAGACCAACGATCCGTGTTCATCCCCTTCTGCGATTTTTAACTTCGAAGTCTCGTCGGTAATGGGGTTATCTATCCTCGGGCCGGTTCTGCTCCCTGGACAAGAATATGATAAAGCTGTCTTGACGGCTTGCCCGGCTTCGGCCGTCGCCCGGTGAAAGTCGCCCTCTTCCAAAGCCTGCCGGGCATTAAGGATGTGCCCGGCCGACATAATACCGAATACTAGCGGGTCAATAATAAATCCCTCATCGTAGATCGCTTTGGTGACGGCTTGTTTTTCCGACAATCGATTTAGCGCCTCTACCGCTTCCAGCGGTTGAACAAAAACCGAAGCTGCCTCAAGCAATTCGGCCATAACACGATTAATCTGTTCCTCATACCCGGTTTCCCGCCGCAAACACTCCTGTTTAAACTCCAGATAATCTTGCTGTATCCGGTTCAGGCCGAAGAAGGTTTTACTGGAAGCGGCGTGATCATAAAGTTTTACGACATCCACGACACCGTTTGGAATCAGACTGTTGTGAATCAATATGGGGTTATTGATAATTTCCGCCGTACTCATGTCTTTGATGTCGAGGCCGCTGAGAGCTAGGTATATTTCCCTGGTTTTTTCGTAATCCAATCGCTTAGCTTGTTCATCGATTCCAGCAACCATTGCACACTCAGTTTCCAGCTGGTTGACGGTCTTACTCTTAGAAGTCAGCTGAATTGAACAAGAAAGGGTCTGCGTAAAAAAGCCATAATCAGGCAAATACTCCGCCAGAGAAAACACCAAGAACGAATACTCTTCAAAAGCTCCTAATCGATCTAGGTGCTCCAGCCGGAAAGCGTTGAGAGTTTCGGCTTCAGTGCGCCGTCGCATTACTTCGTTGTCATTCATTCGCTTTAAGGAGTTAGCCTGGACGTCCAGATAGCTCTGGCCATGCTGGTAAAGTTCTCCTCCTTCGCCGATACATAGCGCCGATTTCGACATCACCATACCTGTCTTGATAGTTCGTTCAATAAGATCGGTCGAGACGTTGGCTCTTACCATAGTTCGCGCCAATTCGTCGCCGGCGGCGGCTGCCTTAACGGCGTCGTTAAAGTGCCTAAAAGGGTGTTCGCGATTGGCGGCTATAGTTTCGCTTACCGCCACCGAACCTATAAACCTGGCGGCCCGAGCTCTGACCATTTCGTCGCTCTCCAGAGTCGATACTAGATAAGCTTCAGCGCTTCGGAAAGGGGAGGCATAAACTTCTGCCAGATTCTGATTCAAATTAATAAATCCCTCCGTTAGTAACTCGAGAGGGCATCTGTCCGGCTAGGGCGCTCTTGCTCGAGAGACTGATTATATAAACCTGTATCTGGCTTATCGGATTGATCCGATTCACAGTTGCGGCACAGCCCGGGAATTACGCCCGGTTCCAGGTATTTCGTTTTGTTAAGTATTTTTAGTTTAACACCAAGCCTATACACTGCATATAGTAGGTATTACTGCAATTGTAACACTAGTTATCGGATAGTTTATTCAGTCTGGACACGAAACTCTGGGCAGCCCCTTCCATACCAAGAACCCTTAACGCGCCGACTAAAGTCTTTAGGTTATTTAGTTCCGTTTCCCTTGTATTGCTGTTTTCCGGTGAAGCGTTCTCTGCCTCCCGGAAAGCGTGCTCTACTTTTTCGACCAGCCACTTTTCCTCTTTGGGCGCAACCAGGTTAGAGATGATTACCGGCGGGCTGTCTGGCGAGACAACCTCCAGCGACCGCGCAGAATGATCGCGCTTCAAGAGCAAACCACGCTTAATCAGATTGTTAATATGCACCGCGACCGTCGCTACCGAAGTGTAGTTTAGTCCGCTCATAATCTCACGGTAACTCGGACTGTAGCCGTGTCCGACGATAAACTGGTTAATAAACTCCAGCAATTGGCGCTGTTTCTTGGTTGGTCTGATCGGCTTAGGCGCTTGGTTAGCTGGCGGCATCCCGAGTCCTTTGGCCACCCCCGAGAAAGTGGCCGATTTTTCCAACTAGGCCTGGGTGGGTGGGTTTAGCTGCTATTATTACTTGTTCGGCATATAGCGTCGTTTCACCAGTTAACAGTTTTAAATCGCGACGGTCCTCTCGACGTTCGCCTCTCGTTTGCCGGATATGAGCATTGGTGGATGGGACCATACCGCCGGCAGGCTGCACAAACCAGGACCGGACCCGCGGGTCGAGACAGGCTGCCGCCTCCGGATCATAGTTCCAGCCGGGCCAGCCGAAACTATGTAACGCTAGTGAGCCAACCAGCATCGACTTAGTTAAACTTAGAGTAGTCTGCTCGGACGGTTGACGGTCTTGGTTTACGCTTGAATCTGCTTTGCTATTTTCCATGGTTTCTTAATTTTAGCTAGCGCCTTCTCTCGCTTAACGTAGTTATTATTATCCGGGGGTAAAGTGATAGCCATACCGGCTAACCCCCACCAAATATACGACAGCGTATCATCAGTCCAAGCTAAAGATAAGAGGTTGACAAAGGTTATTCCGACCAGCGATGCGAGCAGCAGCAGCGCCAAAGGATGAGCCCGGCGCTTAAACAACAGATAGGCAACGTAAACGTTAATTAATATGAACAGCAGCAGCCCCAGCCAACCCGATTCCTGACCAACCTCCAAAAAGTAGTTTTCTGGTATGCTTGCTGGACGGAGGTGGTTGTAGACACTGGCCGGACCGGAAGTACCCGGACCAGTACCAAACGGATGATTAACCAGGTCCTTAAATCCCTGCATAATAGCACTAAGGTGCGCCTGATCGGAGCTAACCGGCGAAGCGGAGTGGGTTTGACTGTGAAAGATCAAATTCTGGAAACGACTGCTGTTATGCAGTAGGACGAATGCCGAGCCGACTAAAACCAGTACGACGACGGTGGCGGCAATAAATACGACCTTGAAACGAACCATCAGTTGACGATTCAGTTGCATTAAAACGATAACCCCCAGCGCCAAAACCGCACCAATCCAAGCACTGCGCGAATAGCTACCGAATAACACTACCACCGAGGCCAGCAGTAACACCAGGGCCAGCCAGCGTTGGCGGGTTTTGTCCCGGATAAAGATGACGGCCGCGGCACTGATTGGCAAGATTAAATATGCCCCGAGCGGATTGGCTCCCCTTAGGGTCGAGAGAATGCGCACATAGTTCGGATTGTTGTTGATAGTTTCAAAGGGTAAGATGGTTCTAGGACCATAACCGAAGTGAGTTAACACATTTGCCGGCAATACACTCATCTGCAGCAAACCAAAAACCACGACAGCATAAGCCGGCCAGACCAGCAGTTTCGGCCAATAACCGCTTAGAGCTTTGGCGCGTTCGGCCAAAATCCAGCAGACCATAAAAAAGTAGGGAAACCTTAGATCGTCAAGAATTCCGTAAGCCAAAGCTTTGGTGCTAACTACCCGATTATGAAAGGCTATTCCGCCAATAAGCAAATCAATCGCCGCATAAGCAATAATTAACCATGTCAGTTTGTGGCGGAAGATAGTTTTTCGGATCCCGGCGTCAACTATTAACAACCAAATAACATATAGGCTAATTCCTAGCAGGAGGAACTCTTTCCATAGCCTGAACAAAGTATAGTGCCCGAAGTTAGAGGCCGCCCAGACGCTCATTAGGGCATGAAACGGCAGCAGAAAGATAATCAGACAGGTCACGGCTAAGACCAAATTGAACAAACTTAACTGAAGCGCCGGTCGTCTCATAGTGTTACAATCAGTATAAGCTGGCTTCAACTAAAGACGAAATTGCCATAGGGGCAATTATTTGCCTGACCAGTTCATTTAAACGAAACATGAAGAATAATACCAATCTGATCTATGGCGTCTTTCTGGTGGTTGGTGACTTTCTGGCCTTAGTCGGAGCCTTTTCAATTGCCTACATCTTAAGAGTTAGCGTCAGCCATGTCCGGATATATACGCCGATTAGAGCGGCCAATTATCTGGAAACCTTTCTCACCTTGCTTCCCTTCTTTATTCTACTGTTTGCCCTGCTCGGTCTGTACAACAAAGATATTTACGAGAGGCGAGTTAAAGAATACGGCCGGCTGGCTGTCGGCGTTTTTATTGGTGTTTTATTTGTGATCAGCTACGGCTACGTGCGAAACATTCCGATCTTCCCGGCTCGGCTGGTTATTCTCTACGGCTATATTCTGGGCTTGCTGTTCGTTGTGGCCTTCCGGGGGATTGCCTATGGAATCAAGCAGTTACTGTTTCGCTACAACAGGGGTCTGAATAACGTCCTGATTGTCGGTAACGCCAAAATTACCCGCGAAATAATCACCAGTTTAAGCCCGGCCAGTCGGACCGGCTACCGGGTTATAGGCGTAGTAAGTGACGATAAGCATCCTTTAAAGAGTTACGCAGACCTAGAAATCTATGCCGACTTCGACAAAGCTATCGAACAACTTGGCGGTCGACTGCACACCATTATTCAGACCGAGATTTATTCCGACCAAGCCAAAAACAGCATTGTCTTAACCTACGCCCAAGAGCACCATATCGCCTTCAGATTTGTACCTATTAATAGCGAGTTATTTGTGGGCAATCTTGGCGTTGAGGTATTCCAGGGAATACCCTTAATCGATGTACATCAAACAGCGATCATCGGTTGGGGCCGAGTCGTCAAACGCACAACCGACCTGATTATCGGTTCCCTGATGTTGCTAGTCTGTTCACCGCTTATGGTTCTAATCTCCCTACTGATCATTCTGGGCGACAGTCGCCCGGTATTTTTCCGGCAGACCCGACTGACTAGATATAATCAGAAATTTGAGGTCTACAAGTTTAGAACTCACAAGCGGGAGTTTAACGGCTTAAGCCCGGAGAAAGCCTTTCAGAAACTGGGCAGACCCGACCTGGCAAGAACCTACCGACGCAATGGCGACTATGTCGATAATGACCCGCGGATCTCCTCGCTTGGACGGCTCCTGCGCAAAACCTCGCTAGACGAGCTGCCGCAACTAATCAACGTCGTCAAGGGAGACATCAGCCTAGTCGGACCAAGGCCCTTGGTGCCGGAAGAACTGGAACAATATACCAAGCGTCATGCTATTTTAAGTGTTCGTTCCGGACTTACCGGACTGGCCCAGGTTTCCGGCCGCCGGGACATTACCTTTGATGAGCGCCGACAACTGGATTTGTATTATGTTCAGAACTGGACCTTCTGGAACGACCTGTTTATTCTTATTAAGACTCTTTGGGTAATTGTTATTCGCCAAGGATCGGTTTAACGATATGAAGAAATCTCTAAAAGTAGCTATTGTCTGCGACTGGCTGACCGGAATAGGTGGCGCCGAAAGAGTCGTTTATGAACTGCACCGGCTGTTTCCTGAAGCTCCGATTTACACCTCACAATATGATGATAATCCGAAACTATGGTACGGGCTGAACTGGACCCGAGACGCGGACATCCGCACAACTCGCCTGCAGCGTTTACCGAAAAGTCTTAAAAAGTTTTTACCGGTACTTAGAGCTTTTAGCTTTTCCCGTCTTGATCTTAGCGAGTACGATCTGGTAATTTCTTCCTCTGGAGCCGAAGCAAAAGCCGTTAAAACCGGACCCCAAACGCTCCATATCTGTTATTGCCATTCACCAACGCATTACTACTGGAGCCGTTACGGCGAGTACCTACAGCAACCCGGGTTCACCTATGGCACCAACTGGATAGCCCGGATCGGCCTAAAACTACTGGTCGCTCCTCTCAGGCAATGGGATCGTCGGGCCGCCAAAAGGCCGGATATTATGGTCGCCAACTCAACCCACACCCAAGAGATGATTGCCAAATATTACCGCCGAGATTCGGTTGTCATCCATCCGCCAGTAGAGGTTGACCGCTTCAAGATAAGAGCCGGCTCAACAACCTCTCCTGCTGGCCGTCACGGGTTTGTGGTTGCCGGGAGGCAAACTCCTTATAAGCGGATCGACCTGGCCGTATTAGCTTGCAGTGAACTGAAGCTACCGTTGGTGGTCATCGGTAACGGACCGGAGCATAAAAAGCTGGAGAAGCTGGCCGGACGCAGCGTTACTTTTTTGACCTCTGCCAGTGAAGAGGATATTGTTAAGCACTTCCAGTCCGCTCTGGCTTTAATTTTTCCGACCAATGTCGAGGACTTCGGGGTAACGCCGATCGAAGCCATGGCCGCCGGTACCCCGGTAATCGCCTATCATAAAGGCGGGCCGCTGGACTACATTATTCCAAACAAAACCGGTTTGTTTTTTGAGCGACAAACAGTTAAAAGCCTAGTCAAAGCAATCGGCGAGTTTAACCCTAACAGATTCGACCACAAAAAGCTTGCTGACTATAGCGAACAATTTTCCACTGACCAATTCGCCAAGAAATTTAGCGAGCTAGTTAGCAGGTCGCTCCAGCAAAAAGGTTAATAGGAGCTATTTTGGGCAGGTGCATTAGCTATATCGATAACGAAACGACCAATGCGACCATTGTTGGTCGGAATGCTCTGAGGCTCCTATATTATAAATCAGTGAGCGTCACCCCGATTAACCCGTAGGTTCCATTTCCAAATGCAACCGTTAGAATAACATCATCAATAACTATTGGAGGTTAAGATGAAGCACCTAACGGCTGCAGATCGGGGCAGTATTGAGACACTGCTCCAAGAAAAGTATACAAATAAACAGATAGCTAGGCGAATCGGTAAAGATCCCTCAACCATTAGCCGGGAGATTAAGAAAGGCATGGACGGCAATAGTATCTATCGTGCCTGGGTAGCCCAGGTAGCCTATGAGACAAACAGAAAGCGTTGCAAGCAGATACCGAAACTAGATCATCCGGCTAATTACCGCCTTAGAGGTTGGATAGTTGACTGCCTACAAAAAGGTTGGGATCCATCAATGATTTCAGGCAGACTGAAGGCTGAAGGTTTTAATCTAGTAGTTTGTGCCGAAACAATCTATGACTGGATCTATACCTCAGCGTGGGCAATAGCTGAAAAACTTTACCAATACTTGCGTCAGGGGAAGAAACACCGCACCAAACATAAAGGCCGATCCTCTCAGAAGAGCAAGATACCCAACAGAGTATCTATCCATAAGCGGCCAGCTGTGGTAGACGAAAAGACTCGTCTTGGCGATTGGGAGGGAGACAGTGTAGTCTATTCCCACAAACATGCCATTAACACGGTTAATGAGAGAGTTAGCAGCCTGGTGGCATTTACCAAGCTGACTCAGAAGACGGCCCTACAAACAGCCGACGCTGTCATAAAAAAGCTTAGTTACTATGTTGCCTACACCATAACCTTTGACAATGGCAGCGAGTTTACACAGCACGGGCTCATTACTGAAGCACTTGGTATACCTGTCTACTTCGCTGATCCGTATAGCTCTTGGCAACGTGGAGCCAATGAGAATAGCAATCGCCAATTACGGGCGTACTTACCAAAACGTAGCGACATACGTTATCTAACACAGAAAGAGCTAGATAACATTGCCTGGGAGCTAAACAATAAGCCAAGGCGACGACTAAACTGGCATACACCACAGGAAGTTTACGATTGGTGTTTGCAGAACCCTAACAAACAACTAGACTTAAGTCAGGTTGCGTTTGGTTCTAGAATTTAGGA
>JAJZKN010000005.1 GCA_021850865.1 bacterium
CCGTTACCGGCTTTAGGATCTTTTACCATCCGGCTACCATTGACAGACTAAGAGGCGGCGCTACCTTCTCCGGGGGATCCCTTCAGTCCCTGGACACCCCGCCGACTGCGGTGCAGTGAGTAAGTGCCAGGGGCCTAGTCTTACCGTATAATGGGGCTTGAATTATGACGATTATCGTTGACGACTTAGCGATTAATTACGAAACGGCCGGCCAGGGGAAGATGGTGTTGCTGCTGCATGGCTGGGGAGATAATCTGAAAACCTTTGCCGGATTGGCTGCCGTGTTAAGCAAAGACTATCGGGTGATTGTTTTGGACTTACCCGGGTTTGGCCTGAGCGAAGTTCAAAAAGAAGCCTGGAATCTGGATAATTACGCTTCATTTCTGGCAGATTTCCTAAAGAAGCTGGATACCGAAGTCTACGCCGTGATTGGCCACTCCAACGGCGGAGCGCTGGCTATCCGGGCGTTGGCTACCGGTAAGCTGACAGCCGGCAAACTTATTCTGCTAGCCAGTGCCGGTATCAGGGAAGGAAAAACTATTCCCAAAACGGCAATTAAAGTTATTGCTAAAACCGGCAAGGTAGCAACATTCTGGCTGCCGAAAGCTCAGCGGCATATGCTGCAGCGTGTACTGTACGGCAGCATAGGCTCGGATTATCTGGTGGCGCCGCAGTTGAAGGAGACCTTCAAACTAACCGTTGCCCAGGATGTTCAAGAAGATGCCGCCAAACTTAAACTGCCGACTCTCTTAATATTTGCCGCCAACGATCCGGCAATTCCGCTAAGCGACGCAAAGCGCTACCATAATCTTATCAAAAGGTCTAAACTGGAGGTGCTAGATGGCGATGACCATTTTGTGCACCTCGATCAACCGAATAGAGTCACTGAGCTTATAAAGGAGTTTTTATGAACTTGCGCCGCATTGTCTACCTGTATACCCCGAAATTCCCTCGAACGGTTATCTATATGCTGCAAACGAGCGAATATTCCAGCAACGCCTACTTAAAATGGCTGTGGCGTACACAGGACTTTTCCCTGGTGCAACACCGCAAAACGCTGAAGTTAACCAAGTATGCCAGGCTGCTTTTATTTTTGCTGAGCGGCGGTATGTTGATAGAAATTGCCGCGGGCATCGCGTTGATTGTTGCCGGCATAATTACCGGCAACATCTGGCTTTGGTCTTTCGCTCCGGCGGTAATACTGGCTTACCCGATTATTGCCTCGCATCTTATTGTATTGCCGCTGGAAGCCGGCCGGCTTCTAGTGGTTAAGCCGAAGAGTAAAAAAAAAATTAGACACTCGGAAAGCGTTTTCGCGGGCCATCCGGCAATTAAGATAGCCGTTGCCGGCAGCTACGGCAAAACTACGATGAAAGAAGTTTTAAAAACGGTTTTAAGCCAGGGACTAAAAGTTGCCGCCACTTCGGCCAACCACAACGTGCCAATAGAGCATGCCAAGTTTGCGGCTAACTTAAGCGGCGAAGAGGAAGTATTAATTATCGAGTACGGCGAAGGAGCCCCGGAAGACGTAGCTAACTTCGCTCGCGTTACCCATCCGACGCATGCGGTCATTACCGGTCTGGCCCCGGCCCATTTGGACCGTTATAAGACGCTCGATGCGGCGGCTAAAGATATATTCTCGCTGGCTGCGTATTTGCACAGCCAAAATGTCTACGTGAATGGGGAATCGGCGGCAATGAAACCGTATTTACACCGGGAGTATATGAGCTACGGAGCAAACGGACTCGACGGCTGGAAAGTTGAAAACGCCAACTTAGGCATTAGCGGGACCAGCTTTTCGCTGCATAAAGACAAGATCAACCTGCAGCTGCACAGCCGGCTGATTGGACGGCACCAGATCGGTACGCTTGTACTGGCGGCAGTGCTGGGGTTGAAACTTGGTCTGAGCGCCAAACAGGTCGAAGCGGGTGTAGCGGCTACCGAACCCTTCGAACACCGGATGCAACCTTATGAGCTGAACGGTGCCTGGATTATTGACGATACGTATAACGGCAATATTGAAGGGATTAAGGCCGGTACAGAATTGCTCAGCGAGCTGCCTGCGGCCAAACGGAAAATATACGTTACGCCGGGACTGGTCGACCAGGGCGGTGAAACCGAGAAGGTTCACCGGCAAATGGGCAAATATATCGCCAAAGCCAAACCGGACATCGTGGTGCTGATGAACAATTCGGTCTGCGGCTATATAAAGGCCGGGATCAATGCGGAAAAGAACTTCACCGGCGAATTGATTATCGAGAACGACCCTCTTAAGTTCTACACTAGTCTTGACCAATTTGTTGCCAAGGGCGATTTGGTAGTGATGCAAAACGACTGGCCGGACAATTACTCTTAAGCCGGATTTTAGCTTATACTGGGTATATTATGAGTAAACGTACTGTCGGTGTGTTTTTCGGCTCCCGCTCAACCGAACACGACGTATCGATTGTCACGGCTATCTCCAGCATCATTAAGCCGCTCGAGCTGAGCGGAAAGTACGAGGTGGAGGCCGTCTATATTGACAAGCGGGGACGTTTTTATAGCGACCCGCAACTTAAAGACATTTCGCTGTTTAGTTCCGGCAGAATTGATGACTTTCTAGCTAAGAGCAAACCGGTATTGATGCGTATTGGCAACGGGTTGGAGCTGGTCAAGCCCGGACTTAAAAGCAAGTCGCTTAAAATTGATATAGCCTTTCCGGCGACTCACGGCACCCATGGCGAAGACGGCGAGCTGATGGGGCTGTTTGAGATGGCCAATATTCCCTATGTGGGCTGCGATGTGGCCTCCAGCGCGATTGCCATGGACAAAGCCCTATCTAAAACTATCGTTCGGGCTAACGGCATTAATACCAGCAAATTCGTCTGGTTTTATGCTGATGAGTATATCTCCGGCAATAAAACTGCAATCGACGGCCAAATCGCCGGGCTGAGCTACCCGCTGTTTGTTAAACCGGTGCATTTGGGATCGAGCATCGCCATAACCAAAGTCGCCAACCCCAAAGAACTGATTCAAGCGATTGAGCTGGCGGCCCATTATGACAATAAGATTATCGTAGAGGAAGCGGTTAATAACCTGACTGAAGTCACCTTGCCGATTATGGGTAACGAGGAACCGCGTCCGGCGCTGCTGGAAGAACCGTTAACTAAAGACGACAAGTTCTTTGATTTTGACGCCAAGTATTTGCGTGGCGGCAAAAAGGGTAAGGGAGCGAAAACCGCCGCTGGTACTCAGCTTAACGGTTACAGTAAACTGCCGGCACCGCTGGACGAAAAACTTTATAGCGAAGCCCAAGCCACCGCTCTTAGTGTCTACCGGACAATCGGTTGCAGTGGCATTGCCCGGGTCGACCTGTTAATTGATAATAAGACGCGCAAAGTTTACTTTAACGAGATTAATCCATTGCCCGGCAGTCTTTATGCTCACAACTGGCGGGCGGCCGGCGTCAGTGGAGTTGAGCTGGTAAACAAGCTTATCGAGCTGGCTGATCAGCGCTTCGCTAAAGCCAAAGACCTGCAAACCGTCTTTGCGACCAGCTATCTCAAGCAATACTGATACGCATCGCTGCCGCGCCGGATGGCTTCTGCCGCTGGTCAATAATGTTATACTGGCTAAGAAGTTATGAGCCGATACAATCCAAAAGATATTGAGCACAAATGGCAGGAAGCCTGGGCGGCGCAGAATATTTATGCCGCAAAAGATTTTGCTAAACGGCCTAAGTTTGTCATGCTGACCGAGTTTCCTTATCCATCCGGCAGCGGTATGCATATCGGTCATATGCGCGAATATACTCTGGGCGACATTTTGGCCCGCCACAAACGGATGAACGGTTTTAATGTGCTCTTCCCGATGGGCTTTGACGCTTTTGGCCTGCCTACCGAAAATTATGCTATTAAGAATAGGATATCCCCGGTCAAAGCTACCCGTGACAATATTGCCAATTTTGAACAGCAGCTTAAATCAATGGGCTTTAGTTTTGACTGGAACCGCAGCTTCAAAACCTCAGACCCGGATTATTACCGCTGGACCCAGTGGCTGTTTCTGCGTTTCTTTGCCGCCGGAATGGCTTACCAAGAGGAAATTGCCGTCAACTGGTGTCCGTTTTGTAAGACCGGCCTGGCTAACGAAGAGGTGATCAATGGCCGACACGAGCGTTGCGACACGCCGGTCGAGAAAAAAATGCTGAAGCAATGGCTGCTACGAATTACCGATTATGCGGATCGTCTGATTAGCGGCCTGGATAGCGTCGATTATCCGCCGTCGATTGCCGACCAGCAAGTCAACTGGATCGGCCGAAGCAAAGGCGCCGAAATTGACTTCCAACTGGAAAAATCAGCTGAAAAAATTCGCGTCTTTACTACTCGACCGGACACGATTTACGGCGCGACGTTTTTGGTGCTGGCACCCGAACATCCGCTGGTTGCCGAAGTAACCACTAAGTCCCAAAAAGAGCAAATCAACCGCTACATTAAAGCAACCCAGGCAAAAACTGATGTTGAACGCCAAGCTGCTGCCAGTAAGGAAAAAACCGGCGTGTTTTGCGGGGCTTACGCTATTAATCCGGCCAGTCAACAACGAATTCCTATCTGGATTGCCGATTATATCCTGATGGGATACGGTACCGGAGCAATTATGGCCGTACCGGCGCATGATGAACGGGACAGTGAGTTTGCGACTAAATATTCCCTGCCGGTTCAGCCGGTTATCGAACCGGAATACGGAGAGACAAAAACCGGCGAGATCACTAGAGACTCCATCATTGCGGTCTTAAGAAATAAAAAGACCAACGAGGTACTGTTACTGAACTGGGGCGCTAGACAAAATCAAAGCGGCGGCCGGCTGCTGATCGGTGGCGGCATTGAACGCGACGAGGACATTGCCGCTGCGGCGCAACGCGAAATCCGTGAAGAAACCGGCTACCGCGACGTCAGGTTTGTTCAAAGCTCAAAAGAGATCGTTCATAACCACTACTATTCGGCTGTTAAGGAACGGGACTGCTATGCCAAAATTACCGGGTTACTGTTTGATTTGATCAGCGACGAGTTGGTCGCTCCGTCGCCGGAGCCGGGTGAAAAGGGCAAATTTCTACTAGAATGGGTGCCGGTTGAAACGGCTGCCCAGTTGATTGATGATCCGGCGCACCGACGGGTGTTTGAAGAGTTAGTGGCCAACAAAGTTTTTACCGGAGAAGGCTTGATGGTTAACAGCGGCAAGTATGACGGTCTAAACAGTGCATTAATGCGCGAACAAATCGTTGCCGACTTAGTTAAGACCCGCCAGGCCGAGGAAAAAATCAACTACAGACTCAAAGACTGGATTTTCAGCCGTCAGCACTACTGGGGGGAACCAATACCGATCATCCATTGCCCGAAACACGGACCGGTGGCGGTGCCGGACGACCAATTGCCGGTTAAATTGCCACCGGTAGAACATTATGAGCCGACAAACAGCGGCGAAAGCCCGCTCGGCTTAATCGAAGACTGGGTAAATGTGTCTTGCCCGGTATGTGGCGGTCCAGCTAAGCGGGAAACGGATACAATGCCGAACTGGGCGGGGAGCAGCTGGTATTATTTGCGCTACTACGATCCGCACAACGATTTAACATTTGCCGCTGGTAGCAAACTAAATTACTGGGGAATGGTTGATTTGTATCTAGGCGGTATGGAGCATACGACCCTGCATTTGCTTTATTCGCGCTTCTGGCATCAGTTTTTGTTTGATCAAGGCCTGGTGCCGACACCCGAGCCTTACGCCGCGCGCCGCGGCCAAGGTATTATTCTGGCTGCCGACAACTCAAAAATGAGCAAAAGCAAAGGCAACGTGGTTAATCCGACGGAGATTATCGAGTCCGGATACGGCGCCGACGCGCTCAGGTTGGCGATCATTTTTTTGGCTCCTTACGACCAGACTACTCCCTGGAGCCCCGAGGCGCTCGGCGGTACCTATCGGTTTTTGAACCGGGTTTGGACGCTGGGCGCCGAATTCCAAAATAGCGCAAACTCCACTACCGGCCAGAAGTCGGATCTGCTGGACCGGCTTTGCAATACGGCAATAAAAAAAGTCAGCGAAGATATTAACGGTATGAACTTCAATACGGCCATTGCGGCACTAATGGAATACGTCAACGGCCTGTATAAGTTTAAGACTGAAGACAAATTTACTTCCGGGAACTGGTTGAGCGCGCTACAAGTGTTAGCCAAGCTGCTGGCGCCGTTCGCGCCGCACCTGAGCGAGCAGTTATGGCAAGAGCTGGGCAACGACGGCAGTATCCACCTGAGCGATTGGCCGAAGTGGGACCCGAAGTTTGTTAATCGTCAGGTTACCGTTATTGCCGTTCAAATCAACGGCAAGCTGAGGGGCGAACTGGAAGTCGAAGCCGGCATAACCCAGGAAGAAACTCTTAAATTAGTCGAGCAAGAGCCGAAACTGCAAACACAGCTGGCCGGGAAAGAAATTAAACGGGTAATTTTTGTTCAAGACAAGCTGATTAGCCTGGTCGTTACTTAAAAACTCCGGCGGGTTGTGTCTAAGAGGTGGTTTTGTTAAAGTATCTAGTAAGACATTAAGCCTCAATAAAGGAGGAATAAAAAAACAATGGGGAAGCCGAAAAAGCGAACCAGCCCAAGGGCGACGGGTGCCAGGCGCAGCCATCTTGTAATCAAGCTGGCTCGCCGGGTCAATTCCAATTCGCCGGTTAAAGTAAAAACTACCAAACGGGAATCACCGAAAGCCCTAAAAGGCTAGAATGCCTCACGCCGGATTTTTCTTTAACCAGCCAGAACACAGCTAGGGTATACATAATCGGATTTATTATTCTATATCATGGCATCAAACCGACATCTAGGTAGAATTATCGCACTGCAAACTCTTTACGAAGAAGAGTTTCGCCGCGAAGCGGGAGATAAGGACTTTGACCTTAATGAAGTTCTAAAGCGCAATATCCAGCGCTATGAACAAACCGTGGAAGACACCGATTTCATTCGCCGTTTGGTTTTGGGCGTATCGAAGAATGCACTAAGTCTGGATAAAAAGCTCCAGCCGGTGGCGCCGGAGTGGCCAATTGAGCAAATCGCCAGAATGGATCGAACTGTTTTAAGGATTGGCCTGTACGAACTGGATAATGAAAACGACGTGCCGCCCAAAGTGGTCATTAACGAAGCGGTTGAGCTGGCCAAGTCGTTTGGCGGGGATAACTCATCTAAATTCGTCAACGGGGTACTTGGTACTTTGCTTAAACAAAGAGAGGAAAAAGCCACGCCCGCCAAGCCTGCCAAGAAAGCGAGTAAAAAATAAGCATGCACCGGCCTAAACCAATCAGGGGCATTAAAAAATTAGTAACTCGCCGTCCGGTGATCGAAGAGGCGGTTCACGAGACTACCTCCGGAGGAGTTGTTTGGCGTCGCGACGTTAAAACCGGCGAAATTGAATTGCTGCTGATTCAGGACGCAAAAAATCGCTGGACTATACCCAAAGGTCATGTCGAGCCGGGGGAAGAACCTAAAGCTACCGCCGAAAGAGAAATCCGTGAAGAAACCGGCCTACAAAACATGAAGGTTATGTCCTGGCTGGGCAAAGTCAACTTCCGCTACCGCCGAAACCATACACTGGTTCTTATGACGATGCATATTTATCTAGTACAGGCACTGGGCGATACCCAGAAACTAAGCGGCGAGGATTGGCTGAGCGATATGCGCTGGCTGCCGGCCGCCGAAGCGATCGACAAGGTCGCCTATGAGGACATCGGCAAGCTAATCTTGATCGGACTGAAGCGGATTCGGGAAGCGAAATAGAGACATATGGACGAGCATGCCTACCAACGATTCGCGGAAAACAATTTGGGTTTTCGCTTTAATGACATCGGTCTGCTAATTATCGCCTTTACCCACCGGTCTTATTTAAATGAACACCGGAAAACGGTTTTTGAGCATAACGAACGGCTGGAGTTTCTGGGGGATGCGGTACTCGAGCTGGCGGTTACCGAATATCTGTTTATTAATTACCGTGATCCGGAAGGCGTGTTAACTAACTGGCGCAGCGCCTTGGTTCGAACTGAAAGTATCGGCGCCGCCGCCCAAAAGTTAAACTTTGATGCTTATCTGCGTCTCAGCCGCGGCGAGAAAAAAGGCACGGAACGCGGTCGGGCCCAGATACTGGCCAACAGTTTTGAGGCAGTTATCGGGGCGATCTATCTCGATCAGGGTTACGAACGGGCCAGGGATTTTATAGCCAGCTCGATACTGATTACTTTTAAGGACATTTTAAGCCAGGGCTCGTGGCAAGATCCTAAATCACGGCTTCAGGAAATAATTCAAAGCGAGGAAGGCTATACTCCGGTTTACCGGGTGCTGGCTGAAGAAGGGCCTGATCACGACAAGAAATTTACCGTCGGTGTATTCGTAGATAAAAAGCTGCTGGGCCAGGGCAGCGGGCCGAGCAAACAAGCCGGTCAGCAGAGTGCGGCGGAGGCAGCGCTCAGAATATATGAAGGCGGGCCGGCCGCGGATTATTCTCCGACATCCTAAAGAGTTGACGTTTTGCGTTTCAATCTGTAAAATAAAGAACCATTGCTAAGGTTAAGTTAAGAAGTTTAGAGCGTAGGCTATAATCACTTAAGGAAATCCGAAAAAAAGGACAATTTGATCAGATGTTAGTTATTCGTATGCAGCGCACTGGCCGACGCGGACACGCCATGTTCCGGCTGGTCGTTCAAGACTCGCGGCAAACACCCACTAGCGGTAAAATCGTGGCGCACTTAGGCAGTTACGACCCGCATCTTAAGTTGGCGCAGATCGATCTTGATAAAACCGATTTTTACCTAAGCCGAGGCGCCCAGCCGTCAAAAAAGATTATAAAGATACTGATCGACAAAAAAGTTAAACTACCATCTTGGTTGGGCGAAACGAAGACCAAGCAACGGGAGGTAAAAAACCCCAGCAAGCGGCGCTCGACTGCACCGGTCGCTGAAGCTCCCGAAAATGAAACTAGCGCCAAAGCTCCGGAACCCGATCAATTAGCTGACGCGAACAATGCGTCTCAGGACGAATCTTCTCCGGCGGCGGCCAAGCAAGAACAGCCAGCCGAAGAAGCGTCCACCGAAGCCTAGCCCTAAAAGTGATATAATTGATCTTGATTAGCTAATTTAGGGAGGATTTTCTGTCATGAGTAGTATTGACCAACAATTTGTTGAGTTTGTCGTAAAATCACTGGTGTCCAACCCGGACGCCGTTAAGATCGATCGCCGGATTGACGAAAAAGGGGTGTTGCTGGAGTTGACCGTTGACCCCGAAGACCTAGGCCGCGTAATCGGCAAGCGCGGGGCTACCGCGCAAAGCCTCAGGACCCTGCTACGGGCTCTAGGCACTAAAAACGATGCCAGGTACAATCTTAAGATTGTCGATAATGGAACCGGCAAAGTCGGCGGCCGCACTGCGTCCTCCGATGACAACGAACGCTTGCCCGAACCTTACCCTTCAGTTGATTCTCCGGCAAAAACGGCTAAAAAGACTAAAAAGACCGAAGACATTGAAGAAGTCGAACCCGACCTGGAAGACACGTTGAGTGAAGACCGGGAAGGCGACGAAGATGATGAAGACCGGACCGATCGCTACTCAAAGACCCGCCGCGAACTGGAAGATCTGGACGACCTCGATCTCTAATCCGGTTAAATGAAAATTCAAATCATTACCCTGTTTCCGGAGATATTCGATGGGATATTCGCTGCCAGTATGCTCTACAAGGCCGCACTTAAGCAGATTGTCAGTTATGAAATTATTAACCTGCGGGACTTTGGCCAAGGAGTTCGTTACCGGGTCGACGATACGCCATACGGCGGGGGCGACGGTATGCTGCTGATGGTCGAGCCGCTGCAAAAGGCTATTGAGCTAGCCAAGTCAAACGATCCAGATGCGGCCGTGATTCTGCCAACCCCAAGAGGGTCCAGCTATAGGCAGTCGGCAGCTAAAGCTCTAGCCAAGTCCGGCCGCGGGCTGATTATTATCTGTCCGCGCTACGAAGGTTATGACGAGCGGATCGTCAACTGGGTGGACTACCAGTTTAGTATCGGCAATTTTATTTTGACCGGGGGCGAACTGCCGGCGGCGGTTATTATTGATTCGGTCGTCAGGCTTCTGCCCGGCGTATTGGGCGGTGCCAGTTCGGCGGAAATCGAATCTTTTCAGCAGAACGATATGAACATTGAATTTCCGCAGTACACCCGGCCGGAAGAATTTATGGGCTACCGGGTGCCGAAGGTACTATTGAGCGGTAACCATGCCAAAATTGCCGCATGGCGGCAAAAACACTCCGCTTCCGGCGATTAGTCCATAGCAATCTAGTTAAACTAAAATGTTTGTCTTAGGGCGGTCTGCCGCTGCTTAGCTACGCTCTGCCTTAGATCAACCGCGAGACTGGTAATTTCCGCGTTGCATTCCAGCCGGCTGATGAGAGATTTCGGTCGAATGCCGCCGGTAATTGCCCGGATCCTTTCTCTTTTGGTAGTGCCGCCCGCCACGCCTTCAACCTCTTGTACTCTCAGTGCATAGTCCAGACAGTTTTCCATGCATCGGCAACCGAGGCAATAAGCCTTAGCCAGTTTCTGATCCTTGGCGTCTTCACTTATGAAAATACTCCTTGGGACTGCATAATTACAGTTCATTAAGGCCGGGTTCAAACTGTTTAGCGCATTAAACGACTCCGGAATAGGCACGAAGCCCGGTCGTCCATCGGGCTTTTCGCCGGAGTGCTCTAGATTAGCGCTAACTTCACCTAATGTTTCCCAGCTGGCCATATTTACCTTCTTATAAATAGGCAGCATAGTCATTTCTTTAGTAAATTGCAAGTGTCTTTATGGTTAACCTTTCGCCGACTGTAAGCTGCGGCTCTGAATTTAAGATGCTCCGCCGCGCGCTATAATCCGGCTGCGCACCGGTTTAGTTATCGTGTTGCTATATAATAGAGCTTAAGCTATTAGAATAACGGAGGTTAATCAATGAAACTGTTAAGTATTATTAAGCCCGTATATGCACACTGTGACTTGCCGTGCGGCGTTTATGATCCGGCGCAAGCCGGAATCGAAGCCGAAGCTATCTATGAGATCTTAAAAAAGTATGAAGCGCTGGGCGAGCATGACAAAACCAGGGCCATTATTATCAAAGAAGAACGGGCGGAACTGGTCAAACATCATTTAATGGTGCTTTGGGCGGATTACTTCAAACCAGAGCACATTGAGAAGTACCCTGAGCTGCATGAGATGTTCTGGAAGGCAATCAGGCAGGCTAGTGCCTGCAAGCGTCACCTTGACCCGGAAGAAGGCCGAAAACTGGTCGAGCAAATTGACGGCATTGCCAAGATTTTCTGGGAAACCAAACAGGCGTAGACCGATGCCGGTTGTGCTATTGCGCCGGATCGTCGGACTAAGTATGGCTCCGACCTTGAGCGAGGGTCGGTTGGTGCTCGGACTGACCGGAGTTAAAAAGGTTAAGGTCGGCCAAGTTTATGTATATACACAAGACGGACGGGAAGTAATCAAACGCTTAACGCAAGTCCGTGGCGAAGAGATGTTTTTTGTCGGCGATAACCGTGCTTTGAGTAGCGACAGCCGGACATTCGGTTGGGTTGGTCCAGACCGGCTGATTGCTCGGGTGATCTGGCCGCCGGCTAAACGGCCATCAGGCTTCGATGTGTCTGAATCTGAAAGCGCCAAATCCGACCAAAACAACCAGGGTAATCGCTAAGGCCAACAGATCATGCCAGATGCCAAAGCGGGTTGTTCCGATTAGCGTCCAGCGGAGGGCGTCAACAGTATAGGAGATCGGATTAATTTCAGCGATAATTCGCAGCCAGGCCGGTACCCGGTTAAGCGGATAGAGAGCGCCGCTCAAGAAATACAATGGAAATATCAGGAACTGGTTAATCGCCTGAAACCCTTGCATATCGTTAACGAAGGACCCGATGCCTGAGCTAAAACTGGTGATCGCTACAGCCAGTACGCTCATAATAACAATAGTCAGCGCTAGTTGCGACCAGTGCGGTTTAAAACCTAAAAACAACGATATAACAAAAACCAGCATGCCCTGAATCACCGACGTTGTTGCCCCGCCAAGAGCCCCGCCGAACATTATCTTAAAACGGCTGTCCGGAGCGACAAGCGTTTCTTTTAAAAAGCCGAACTGCCGGTCGAATATAATCATTGCGCCGTAAAACATCGCAGAAAAAAGTACCGTCTGAACCATAATTCCCGGCACTAAGAACTGCAGGTAATTTCCCTGACCGGCGGCTTTGTAAACCGAGCCAAGACCGTATCCGAGAGCCAGCAAAAAAAGCAGCGGCTGACCGATGGCTCCGACGATTCTGGATTTACTCCGGACATATTTCTTCAGCTGCCTTAACCACAAAATATAGATGACTCTCATCGCATCACCCTGGCCCGCTGCCGTTCCCGCCAGGCCTCGCCCTTACTGACGCTTTCATCACGAATTTCTTTGCCGGTCAGTTTCAAATAAGCTTCCTCCAAACTTTGGCTCTTGGTGCTCTTTTTCACCTCGTCGGCTGGCGCTACAATCAATAATTTACCATGATCGATAATAGCGATGCGGTCGGCGTTAGTCTCGGCTTCTTCCAGGTAGTGGGTAGTGAAAAAAATAGTCATATCTTTTGTCTTAGCTAAATTGCCGACATATTCCCATAGCAGATTTCTGGTTTGGGCGTCCAGGCCTAAAGTCGGCTCATCCAGAAACAATATTTTTGGTTGGTGCAGTAAACCTCTGGCGATTTCCAGCCGTCGTTTCATACCGCCGGAGAAGGTTTTGACCAGACTGTTGCGCCGATCCCAGAGCTCGACTAAAGTCAGCAACTCTTCTATTCTTGTTTTGATTCGTTTTGGTTTCAAGTGATACATTACGGCGTGCAACTGCATGTTTTCATAAGCGGTCAAATCCAAGTCCAAAGACGGATCCTGAAAAACAATACCGAAGCTTTTACGCACCGCGCTCTGCTGTTTAACGACATTGTAGCCGTTTAGTTTCAGACTGCCCGCCGTCGGCTTGAGTAGCGTGGTTAACATCTTGATGGTCGTAGATTTACCGGCGCCGTTCGGACCAAGCAAGGCGAAGAGCTCGCCTGGTTCGACCTTAAAAGATATATCATCAACCGCAGTAAAACTGCCGAATTTCTTAACCAGGTGATTTACTTCTATCATAGCTCGATCGGGGAATGACTTTTTATATCTTCAACTGATGTCGCTGGAATCGGATCGTGCGACGAACGTAGCGGCGTTTCACGCAGGATTAAAGCGGTAATCAAAGCGCCGCCAACGAAAGGCAGCCCGATCAAAAACATATCGTGAAAAGATTTGACGTAAGCGCTAAGCACGTCGTGGCGAATATAGGCCGGCAATTTCAGCATGACATTGCTGCTAGTTTCCAGCGCGGATACGAGGGACTGTCCGGCCTGTTTGACCGCCGACGTGGCGCCCAGGCTTTTTTCCAGGTAGTAGGTAAGTCGCGTGATCAGAATTGTGCCAAAAATGGCTCCCCCTAAGGCACTGCCGATACTCCGGAAAAAAGTAGTGGTGGATGTGGCGGTACCGAGTTCGTGGCGCTCCACGGCATTTTGAACCGCCAAAGTCGGCACCTGCATGATCGAACCGAGCCCCAACCCGGTAATGACCATCCAAATAGATAAGGTAGTTTGGCTGGTACTTAAGCTGACATGCGTAAACAGCCAGATTCCCAGACCGAGTAAAATCGTGCCGATAATCGGAAACGGTTTGTAGTGGCCCCATTTGGTAATTATCCGGCCGCTGGCGATCGACGCCGCCATCATACCGATTACCAGCGGGATCATCATAAGACCGGACTTGGTGGGGGAATAACCCCGGGCTACCTGCTGGTATAGGGGAATATAGAGAATGGTAGCGAACATAGCAATGCCGGTCAGGATTGACATCAATACCGATACGGTCAGGATATCGTTTTTAAATAACCGCAATGGCATCAACGGTTCCGGCGCCTGCTTTTCCCAGAGAGTAAACCCAAGAGTGAAGACAATAAATGCCGCTATCAGTGAAATAATTTCCGGGCTTCCCCAGGAGTACTGAATGCCGGCCCATACCGACACCAACATAATGCTGACAACGGAAATCGATAGCAGTGCGGCGCCGACATAGTCGATTTTGTGCTGGCGCTTAAACGCTGGTAAGTGCAGCCTGGTGGCAACAGCTGCTAAGGCCAGCACCCCAAGTGGTAAGTTTATATAAAAGATCATTCGCCAGCCGCTAACGCCGAAAATGGAATGAGTGCCGGCTAAAAACCCGCCGAGCAGCGGTCCGGCCACACTGGCGACACCGAATACCGCACCGAAGTACCCCTGATATCTGCCTCTTTGTCGTGGGGGTACGATATCGCCGATAATTGCCAGCACTAAACTCATAAGTCCGCCACCGCCGATGCCTTGAAGGGCTCTAAAGGCGATGAGCTGATGCATACTGGTGCTTAGGCCGCATAAGGCTGAACCTACCAGGAAAATAATAATGGACAACTGGAATAGTTTTTTGCGACCGAATAAATCACCCAGCTTACCGTAGATGGGGGTAGCAATGGCGCTGGTTAGCAGGTAGGCGGTGGCCACCCAAGAATATTCATTCAGCCCATGCAGGTCACTGGCAATGGTCGGTAGCGCGGTGGCCACAATCGTCTGGTCCAGCGCTGAAAGCAACATGGCCAGCATCAAGGCTGACATAATCACCAGAATTTCTTTATGCGTGCGTTCGCCGGTTAAAACTCTGGCGTCACTCATTGACTAAATCCTGCTTAAAGTTAGTTTTTCCGGCGGTAATGGAAGAATCGGGTGCGATATTGAATCGAGCGGTCATATCGGCGGCAAAACGCTCCAGAAGTATTACTAGCTGCTCTATGTCGGAACTGGTCCAGTCGCTGACTATTTCACTTAACAGCTGGTGTTTAGCCTGAGTCAGTTTTTTGGCCAGCGATTTGCCGCGACTGCTAAGTCTTAACTCGTGAACGCGGCGATCCGCTGTCGGCACTCGTTCGACTAAGCCGGCGGATTCCAGCATATGAACCTTGCGACTGACCGACGGAGCTTCAATGCCCAGCCGGCTGACCAGTTGCTGGAACTGACATTGGTCGCTGGCGTCGAGTGTGCCGACAATGGCAGAAGCGGGGCGATCCAGCTGCACGTCGGCCCGGTTAAGCACCGTTTCCCAGTAATCCGAACGCTTAAATGTTCGAATATATGAAGTTAAGGCCGCTTCTAAACGATCCAATTCGTCTTGTTTGATTGAGACTTTGTCTTTAGGCACTACCCTACTATAACAAAATTAATTACTTGTGTTAAGTAATTAATAAGGCAGATTCGGATTAATAGTTTGGCCCGACGGTTGGGCTGTGGTCCCCGATTGCAACGTACTGGCACTGCCGCCGGTTGTGCTTTTCCTTTGCGGAACATTTTGTAATCCGGTATAAGCCGAGCCTAGTGCCCCGCTTGAACTTGAAGGCTGAGATGCTCCATTTTTCGTCAAAGTCGACGCTAGCGGGCTGGCGTTAATGGCGCTGCCAAGAGGCAGAGCCTGGACGTTAGCATATTTAGCGCTCGACCCGGTCAGCTGTTTAACACCCTGATTATTATGGTTAATTAGAATGCCGGCGCCAACAATAAAGCCGATTCCGACGATAATGGCCACCAAGCTGACTGCCGCGCGTTTCCCGTTAGCTGAAGAGTCGGCCAAGTCTGCTTCGTGATCATCTTGATTTACCAGTTCGGTTTTAATCATTATCTTTAACTATACCTCAAATTTAGTTTTGCTTAAACCGGGGTATATACCGAATTTATAACGCCTGGATTAAGGTATATAATGATAAAGCCACTCAAGACGTTGCCTGCGGTAACGTCGGTAAAAACAAAAATAATAAGCGAACAATATTGTAGCCATGAACGCCAGCCGCCCGTCCAGTTACGGTTTTTATCCGAGACAACCCTTAGTTACTAAACCCCCGGTGAAAAAATCTACCGTCGGAGGGTATGTCAAACTATTCGCCGTCATCATTCTGGCCGCCGGTTTGATCTGGTGCGGTTTGTTTATTAGCAGTTTGGGGGCAGTTAGCGCCGACAGTCTGCAGCCGCAAATTAGAGTAGATGTCGGAGATAATTGCCTGGACGATTACCATGGCCAGCTGAAATCCGGTTCCATCGTAGATTCCTGGACATGCAATGGCACCCAATCGCAAGCGTGGTCGTTTAGCGGCAATCTTATCAGCTTAAAAAATAAGTATTGTCTGGCCGTAACAACCGATAATAAGACGGTTATTGAGCGTTGTTCGGTTACGGCCCACAACCAATCTTGGAGCAGGGACGGAGTCGGCCTGGTGAATAACGGGAATCACCGGTGTCTTTCTTTGCCCGCCGGCAAAACAAAAGTCCAGCTGATTACCGCCAGCTGCAGCCAACTGACGTCGGTTAACGAATCGTGGACGCCGGATTATTGGTCCGGTAAACCTCTGGCGCAAATGTCCAGTCCCGCTTGCGACCAAGCTACTATCGGTGCCAGGGTCGCATGTGATGCTGAAAAACAATGGCTGGCTTGGCAGACCGAGCCGACACTGCATAGCGTACTGCTTAACTATTACACCGCCGGCAACCCTTACGAGGAATGGTGTGCTGATTTTGTCAGCTATATTTATAACGAAGCCGGAGCTCCGTTCAAGTACGGCGAGAGGGGAAACGGTTGGGATGAGTACAACGCCAACAATATCCGCTATATGGGCTTTACTTACCATCCGGCTAACGGTACATATCTCCCTCAGCCCGGCGATGTGGCATTCTTTGACTATGCCGGCGGCCATGTCGAGATCGTCGCAAAGGGCGGACCGCATCCGACTTTCATTTATGGTGATTCCGGTACGATCGACCCCTATACCGGTAACGGCAATATGGCGGAGAACCAGATAGTTAATGATGGCAGCGCGGGTCATCTAATGTATTACCTATCCCCCAACCCCGGTGTCTAGGATTTTATTAAGGCAGGCTTCAGTTGGCTGTATAATAATTCAGTGACTATGCCGAAAGTACTGTCGAGGGTAGCCGAATACTTCCGAAGTGTTAAGTTCTACCGTTTAATCCTGATTCTGTTTATTCTTGAGTCGGTTTGGATTGCCTTTTCGGCCGCTTATCCCCAGGCCTTTGATGAGAATTTCCATTTCGGATTAATCAAAGTTTATTCGCATTACTGGCTGCCGTTTTTAACTTCTCAGCCGCCGCATGCCGACGCTTTCGGTGCTGTTGCCCGGGATCCTTCATATCTCTATCACTATTTAATGAGTTTTCCGTACCGGATTATTGAGCTGTTCGCCAAAAGCCAGATGAGTCAGGTAATAATCCTGCGCCTGATCAATATTGGTCTGTTCAGTTGGGGCATAGTGCTTTTCCGCAGAATTCTGATCCGGGTTGGCACCTCCAAGGCGCTGACAAACCTGATCTTAATGCTGTTTATTTTGATTCCGATCGTGCCGCAGTTGGCTGCCCAGATCAGTTACGACAACCTGCTAATGCCGTTGACCGCGGCGTTTATACTCTTGGCCTTCAGGGTCGTCGATGAGATAAAAAACAAACAAGCTTCAATCTGGACAATTAGTATGCTGTTGATTTTCGGTCTATTCATCAGCCTTGTTAAGTACGCCTTTATGCCAATATTTGCCGGCGCCATCCTGTTTCTGGCCGTGCTGCTCTATCAGGTTAACCGGCACAAAATCAAAAAGTTCTTTTCTCAACTGCGAGTGAGCTGGGCAAAACAACGAACACTGGCCAAGGCGGTAATTATAATTCTAAGTATAGTTTCGCTCGGCATGTTCATTCAACGTGACGGTGTTAATCTGGTGGTTTATCATAATCTTCAGCCCAACTGCTCCAAAGTACTGTCCGTTAAACAGTGTATGGCCTATTCGCCGTGGGCCTACAATTACAAGAACCATGCCAAAGTAATCAGCGGCGCTTCGACTTTCTCCTATACGAATCCGGTCGTTTATTTCTCTCAGTGGGTATATTGGATGTGGTATCGTTTATTCTTTGCGGTTAACGGTCCAAAGACTCATTTTAAAAACTATCCGCCTTTGCCGCTCCCCAGCTTGGCGATGGCGATCGTGTTGATTGCCGGAACCTATGCGATTATCAAATGGCGCAAAAAAATCTTCGCCAAAAATTTGTATCTGGTACTGCTATTTGTTATCACGCTATCTTATCTGGTGGCTTTAATGGGCCAGGGCTACGTTACCTATCGTTATACCGCCGTACTGGAAAACATGAACGGACGGTATTTGTTGCCGATTATGCTACTGGGTGCGGCCGTAGCGGGACAGGCTCTGTCCGTGGCCTTTAAGCAACGCAGCCGCAAGATAATTTTTGCCTTGTTAATACTGGTTTTGTTCTTACAGGGCGGAGGGCTGCTGACGTTTATCACTCGCAGCAATCCGACTTGGGATGTGCACAATCAAACGGTAGTTAAAGTCAACAATGTGGCCCGCAAAGTCGTAAAAAACGTTGTGGTTAAGGGTTCCCGCCACTACGGCACCAAAGTATGGTTTTTTAATTAACGGCGGCGGGTTTTTTTATCATAAAAACTACGTTTAGTGAGTTCGAGAATCTCTTCCAGTAACGATCGATTAATTCTAATCAAATCGGCGATCACGCCTAGCGTAATTGAAATGAAGGCGGCAACCAGCAAAACCGTACCGGTAATCAACGACTGCAAGTGATGCGGCCCGAAGGGATTATGAGTGGTCAGCGCCAAAATTAAAAAGTTAATAAACGGTATTAGTCCGCCGATTAGCAGTATCGCCCCGATGCTCAAAAAGATCGTATAAGGCTTGTGCATAATAAAGGCGCGAGTAATGGTTACCGCCGAACGCCGGATGTGCTGCCAGTTGCTGTTAAACTGCCTGGATTCGCGAAGCTTGGGATTAGTTTCGATCGGGATGTTGATTATGGCATGACCTTTATGCGATGCCTGTATAGTCGTTTCGGTGGCCCAACTATAATCGGCGATCGGATTAAGCTGCATCGCTGCTCTGCGGCTATAGGCTCTAAAACCGCTGATTGCGTCGGGTACGCTCGTGCCGGCGGCGGCATTTAATACCGCCGTACCGAACTTTTGGAAAAACTTTTTCTGGGCTGAAAAATGATCAATAGTTGCGGTTTGCCGGTCACCGATGACCGTATCGGCCTTGCCCTTAAGTATCGGCTTGATCAAGTCCGGTATTTTTTGTTGCGGGTATTGGTTGTCGCCTTCGGTCTGGACAATAATATCGGCGCCCATTTCCAGGGCATAGTTCATCCCGTGCCGGAAAGACCGGCTCAGACCCTGGTTCTTGGTGTGGACTAGAAAATGCTTGACGCCGTGGGCTTTAGCAACGCCAACCGTGTTGTCGGTCGACCCGTCGTCAATCACCAGGATGTCGATTTTATCGATTCCCTTAATTTTCTTAGGTATGCTCTTTAACACCAGCGGAAGGGTCTTTTCCTCGTTAAGGCACGGAATCATTACCACTAATTTCATAGGATATTGCGATTATATCAAATACATTCTTATAAAGAACCTTAAAATAACGAAATAATCTTGCCGGCCGACTATAAGCGGCACCGCCCGATAATTTGCTAAACTGCATAGTATGGCTTTGTTTATGGGCAAAAAAATTAAACAGAAAATCTCCAACCGCCGCGGCTATTTGTTAACCGCCCTGATAATAATTGTCGCCGTCGAATTTTTGGCCATAGTCGTGCGCAATGACCAAGGAGCCAATAATCTGGCCAACCTGAAGGTGGTCAGTAATATCTCTGAAGTAAAGTTGGCAACTGCCCTGGGTCAGGGTTATTCAGCCGGTTCGCTGAGGGCTGATTTAGGGATAATCGAGAAAGCTAATACCCAGACTGTGTCCGACCAGAATCTGGCGGCTAGCGGAGCACGCGACAGTAGTTACCGCTCAACCAACCCGATAACCGAAAAACAGCGACGAGCTAATTTGCTCGGTATTGCCGCCGCGGAACTGAAAGCAACCGTTTTTTTAAGTAATTACTCCCGTAATTCACTAACTGCACAGGTTACCCGGTTGGAAGCGGCTAACAAGTCGATGCTAAGCGAGGCTGATCTAGCAGCCGCATATAATAACTTTGCTGCGCAATTAATTCGGGTCGAAAATCTCAAAACAGCCGACGATATTCGTGTTTGCTCCGGTTTACTCGTTCAGTTTGCGGCTAGATTAAATTCGGCGGTTATCGCCTCAGGCTTAAGCGGCGTTGCTTTCACCGACTCTCAGGCTGATATCACAACGTTGAGTTCGGACCTGAGTGCCGCCAGCAATCTCGCTAAACCGATCGAAGGTTCTCTGACCAACACAACTCCCCGAACCGCACTCCAGCAAAATTACCTCAATCGGTTAAAAACCGGGGTTTTGGACGAACAGGCGGCGATTAACGCTGCAGCCGCCGCCGCCGCGTATATCGGGGGTTGATGGACTAAATGCTACGTCACACACTAATATTTTTAGTTAAGGACAAACGCATATTGCTGGCGATGAAAAAACGCGGGCTTGGTGTCGGTTTTTGGAATGGCGTTGGGGGCAAGCAGTCCGGAGACGAGTCCATTAGGCAGGCTGCGGTTAGAGAGGCTAAAGAAGAAATCGGCGTCGACGTCCGGATGCTTCGCAAGATGGCCGAGTTGCAGTTCACTGATAACCAGGGTAAAAAAAGCTCGGCGACTGTATATTTTTGCGATTCCTGGACGGGTGTTCCAATCGAAAGCGAAGAAATGCGGCCAAGCTGGTTTAATATCGACGAAATACCATATGAGCAGATGTGGCCGGATGATCGCTACTGGCTGCCAAAACTTTTGCGAGGCGATAAACTAACCTGCCAATTTATTTTTGACCAAGACAACCAGTTAATCAGTCAACGGATTGAACAGTTAAAAGTCCGTTAGTCTGGTTAGCTAATCGGGAGATTGGTACCGGGGCAAATTGTTAAGCAAATCTTAATATGCCCTGCCAATTAAGCGACGGAGTGCTTATACTGTCAGCATGGAGCGGCAGGATAATGATTATTTACTGATCGCCGGAGCCGTGTTGTTGGGGTTGATCTGGCACGATCGCCGGCGGCTGGTCAGTCCGTGGACGGTTCTGGTTGCGGCGACGCTACTCAGTTTGACTATTCTGATCTCCTGGCGGATTTTCCACTCGCCGCGAGTCAAACGTCGCCGAAAACAGGCGGTAGTTCCGGAAATATCCGGGAAAGGACTTACCAGGATTGAATTTGAAAATACGGTCGTGCGGTGGCTAAAAAACTCCGGCTATTCAAGCGTTATTAAGACTGGTGACTTTGAACGGGGCCTGGATATGATTGCTTCACGATCCGGCCTAACCGTGGGCGTGCAAGTAAGGCAGTCTAAGCGCCCGGTTGGCGTAAGCGCCGTTAAAGAAGCGGTTGCCGGGTTGAAGTTTTACGGCTGCAGCAAGGCAATGATCGTCACTGATTCGACCTATACCGAACCGGCGATCAAACTGGCCGAGTCAAACGGTATTTTGCTATTCGACAAGCAGCTATACGAAGCCGGGATTAAGCGTTAGTGCACTTCTGCGAGGTTCTAGATAGGTTAATATCCGCAGCGTTTAACACCCGCTGGACATCAGTGCTAATATAATCAACAGGGACTTATTAATTAAGTTAATTTTAAGGGAAGAGGTGTAGGGAAATGAAAAAATCAACCATATGGACAGCGGTCGTAGCCGGCGTGCTGGTTGTGGCCGTTATATTGATTATTGTTTTCGTGCCGTCTAATTCAACTAACATTAAACCTACCGGTAGTAGTAAGCCGTCTACTGTCAGCCATACGCTGAGCACCGCTCAAAAGACGGCCGCCGAGACAAAAATAAACGCGAATCTGCAAAGTTTCTTTTCAGTAAACACATCAATGGCCACCAGAGAGACTTTACTGGAAAACGGCCAACAATTCGCGCAGGCTATGACAACTGAATTCACTCAATTGAATAGCCAGAAGCCGAGTATCACCGTCTCTTCAATCACTTTCCCTAGCACTACATCCGCAACCGTAACTTACACGATTTCTCTGGATTCTCAGCCGGTGCTTAAAGACCAGACCGGGACTATGGTGCTGGTGAATGGCAATTGGCTGGTCGGTGACGCGACTATGTGCCAGCTGTTGAGCCTTGGCGGATCGGCGCCGACCGTTTGCAACAACGTTGCTAAGTAACTTTTTTGACGCTTAAGCACATTAACCGACCGGAGTAAGGTTCCCAATAAGCAGTTAGCCTATGAGTAGTCTCATTAAAAGTCGCAGTTCCTTGACTATTGTTTGCGTGGTACTGTTTTTGACTTTTTTGGACAATACGATTGTCAGTGTGGCACTTTCCAGCATTCAATCGAAATTGGCTGCCGGTGTAACAGATCTCCAGTGGGTTGTCGACTCATACATGCTGGTTTTTGCTGTTTTAATGCTTTTTGGCGGGACGATGGGAGACATCTTCGGTCGAAAAAAGGTTATGTTGAGCGGCGTAGCGTTGTTTGCTGCCGGGTCAATTGTCGCCGCCAGTGCCGGATCGGTTGACTCTCTGATCGCCGGACGGGTAATTATGGGACTGGGCGCCGCCGCGTCCGAACCGGGAACGCTTTCGTTAATCCGCCATTTATATCCAGACCGGAAAAAACGCTCCAAGGCACTGGGAATTTGGGCGGCCGTTTCCGGCATCGCCTTGGCTTTCGGTCCGATTATTGGGGGAGTGATAGTCGGATTTAGCGACTGGAAGGGTGTGTTTCTTTTCAGTGCTATCTTCGGTCTGCTGGCCTTGATCGCCGGCTGGCTGATTCTACCCGAGAGCGCCGATCCAAGCGGTCGGAGGCTGGATATCACCGGTTTAGTAGCGGGCGGGCTGGCAATAGCCGCAGTGATCGTGGCGCTAATCTTTGGCGAAACCTATTCTTACGGCAGCGGCTGGATAATTACTCTGTTTATTGTTGCATTACTGGCGGGAATTGCGTTCGTCTATATCGAACGGCGCAAGCCGGATCCGGTATTACCAGTCAGCTTCTTTAAAATTCCCGAGTTTACCCTGGCTAATGTGGTGGCGTTCGGCGCTAATTTCGGTATCTTTGCGGTATTCTTTTTCGTCGCGTTGTATTTGCAACTGATCGTTAACTATTCCGGATATCATATTGCATTGGCTTTCATTGCTATGAGCGGGACAATTGTTGCTGGCGCACTGCTGGCTAGCCGTTGGAGTACCGGGGTCCGGCAGACGACTCTCCTTACGATATTCGGCTGCCTGACCGCCGCGGCGGGTATTTTTATTCTCAACTCGCTTATTGGTCCAAATATCAGCGTGCTCACATTGTCCTGGGTACTGGCAATAGCCGGAATTGGGTTTGGAGTTTGCCTGGTGTCGATGACTTCGGCCGTACTTAATATCGTACCGCCGCAGCGTTCGGGCATGGCGGCATCGACCGTCAATACTTTTCGTGAACTGGGCGGTGTTTTCGGCGTGGCTGTCCTCGGCTCAATCGTTAACGCCCAGCTGACTGGAAATCTGGTCATTCGTTTGCGGGAGTTTAATTTACCGGTCAACTTCATTCAGCTGGTTATCTATGCCATTACCCATGGTGGCCATACGCCACAGTCGGCACACATATCCATATCCGAGATTGCCGCCCATGCCAGCTTAATTCAGCAGATCTCACAAACAGCTAATCAGGCTTTTGCAAATGGACTGAGTTACGCGCTGGACGTCGCCGGAGGCTTATTCCTACTGATAGCGTTCATCTCGATCGGTGTTTATGTTTACCAGAGTCGAAACCTCAGTCTTTATCTCGATTAATGGCTTGGTTACTGCAGCAGCTGCCGCAAAAACTCCGTCAAGTCATCTTTTAAGTCTGGCTCAGCCAAAGCACATTCAATGTTAGCTTTAATGTAATCAAGCTTATTGCCGGCGTCAAAGTATTTGCCGTTTTTAATGTCGGAGGCGATGATTTGGTGTTTATCGGCCAGCATCAACTTTAAGGCGTCATTACTATATAATTCGGCGCCTTCGCTTAACTGGTCTTCGGCTTGGTGAAGATATTCAAAGATATCCGGCGTCAGAATAAAACCGCTGACCGTCGCCAAATCACTCGGTGCATTCAGCTGTCCAGGCTTCTCGATAATTTGCTTGACATCAATTACGCCCGGTTCGAGCTCGTTGCCGGCAGCGAAACCGTACTTGTCATAATCCTTTGGGCCGGCTGCGTGAATGACACTCATTACCGGACAATTGTACCGCTCAAAGACCTCGATCATTTGCGCAAAGCGCGGCGGGTCGGCACTGATGAAATCGTCGCTCCAAGTATAGATGAACGGTTCGTTGCCGATCAAATGCTCGGCGTTAATTAGCGGCGTGCCATTACCGTAAGGGCCCTTTTGCCGGACATAAACAAAATTAGCCATATGGGCAATGTTCTCGATCATTTGCAGCAAGGGCTTTTTCTTGTCGCCGCCGGCTTTAAGGTTGGTTACCAGATCCTCGCTTGGTTTGTCAAAATGATCCTCGATACTCCGCTTGTTCTGGTTGGTGACAATGACTATGTCTTCAACACCAACGCTTACCAGTTCTTCTACGACATATTGAATAATCGGTTTGTCGACCAGCGGCAGCATTTCTTTCGGCATCGCTTTGGTCTGCGGTAAAAACCGGGTGCCGAATCCGGCGGCCGCGATTACGGCTTTGGTTATCTTAGTCATCCTTAAAGATATTAGCACTATTGCTTGGTAAAACCGAAAAATATGAACCCTTAAAAACCAAGCGTATCAAGCTGACGCGGGAACAGCTATAATATTAAAAAACGGATTAATAGGGGCTTATGAGGATATTAGTCATTGAAGATGAAAAGCGTATCGCTGAAGCAATCAGGCGATCGTTAGAGACTGTAGGCTATATCATCGATACTAAGGCTAATTTTAACGAAGGATTTCATTCCGCACTAAACCCAGATTACGACCTTATTGTTCTCGACCGTATGCTACCTAACCATACTGACGGGCTGGAGATCGTTAAGTTGATTAGGGAGAGAAAAATCAGCACACCGGTGTTGCTGCTCAGTGCCCTGTCGGAGGTTGACGAAAGGGTCGAAGGACTACGGGCCGGCGCCGACGACTATCTGCCCAAGCCGTTTTCCATTAAAGAACTGACTGCCAGAATCAAGGTTTTGCTTAGACGGCCAAAAACGCATCTGGGCAACCAATTGAGCGTCGGCGATTTACGCTTAGACAGCGAAAGCCGCGAAGCCGTCCGAGCCGGCAGGCGAATTAAACTATCACGGCGCGAATACAAACTGCTGAACTACTTGTTGCACAATCAAGACCGGATTATCTCTAAAGCCGAAATCATTAGTCACGCTTGGGACGCTGATTCGATTATTTTGCCCAATACCGTAGAAGTCTACATCGGCTATTTGCGCAAAAAAATCGACAAGGACTTCCCCGATAGGCCGGCGCTGATTCATACGGTTTTCGGTTTCGGTTATCGCATCGGCGAAGAAACGTCAACGACAGTCAAGGTAATAGACTAAATGTTTCGTTCGGCGCTGATCAAGTTGACGTTGTATTACGTCGGGTTGGCAATGTTATTAAGTCTGCTGTTCAGCGTGGTAATGTACCATTTCGCCACCTATGAACTGCGCGAAGGGCTTAACCGCCAATATTCGGAGCTGGTCATTAAGCAAAAAGACAACGAGACTAACGGTATCTATAATGCCGGTGAATATAACAAACGGGCAAACCAACTGCTGGTAGACTTTGTCTATTTCAACTTAGTGGTGCTCGGACTGTCCGCCGGAGCAAGTTATGCTCTGGCTCGCCGTACGCTTAAACCAATACGGATTGCTCATCAAGCCCAATCCCGCTTTGCCTCGCTGGCTAGTCACGAGCTGAGGTCGCCGCTGGCCGCGATGCGCGCCGACACCGAATCGATACTAATGATCAACCCTCAGCCGTCGCCGCCGGAACTGGTTAAAACTCTTAAATCTAATTTAGCGGATATAAAAAGAATTGAGCGATTAGCCAACCAATTATTACAACTAGCTCGACTGCAGTCGGCCCAAACAGTAAATTTTCAAGATTTTGATTTAATCCGTCTGATTCGGAGTAACATTACCCAAGCCCGACGTGCCGGCCAACGATTTAATATAAAGATATCTATGCATAGTCCGCCGCCGCAGCTAGTTATTAGCGCGGACAAATTTGGCCTGGATCTGTTAATCTCGGCGCTGCTGGATAACGCCGTCAAATATAATAACCGGGGTGGCAAAGTCGATGTGACGGTTAAACTTCTTGGTTCCGCCCAGGCGATGCTAGAAATTTCCGATAACGGGCAGGGCATCGACACCAAAGACAGACCTTACGTATTTGAGCCCTTTTACCGTTCATCCGCCAAGAGTCGCACCGGCGGTAGCGGGGCTAATGGCTATGGTTTAGGCTTGTCTCTGGTCAAGGAGATTGTTGACGCGCACCATGGGACAATTAAACTGGATAGCCAGCCGGGTAAAGGAACGACGGTTAGTGTTTATTTGCCGCGGAATAATCGGACAAGATAATCAGCATATCTACAGTTAAGCTTGGCAATATAGGCGCTTATGAAGAAGTTTGTTATTGGCATTGCAGTTATTGGCATATATTTAATTTACAGCATAGGAATCAGGCACACGAACCCGATATTGCCGATTCCTTCATCACTGGCCAATGCTAAAACGAAAAGCTCCGGCAGCGGTTCGACTACTGCCGCCGCTACCTCGTCGTCTACCACATCCGGCAGCAGCAGTTCAGCTTCCGGAAGCTCGAGCGCTGCGAGCAGCCAGTCAAGCTCAAAGCCGTCCAGCGGCAAGTATAAGGACGGTACGTATACTGGCGCGACTGAAAACGCCTACTACGGCAACGTGCAAGTTTCGGTTGTCGTTTCCGGCGGCCGGATCAGCGACGTTAAGTTTTTACAATATCCTAACAGCCACTCAACTTCGGTCTACATTAACCAACAGGCAATGCCTTATTTGAAACAGGAGACACTACAAGCTCAAAGCGCAAACGTACAATCAATTACCGGAGCTACTTTTACCTCATACGCTTTTATTCAATCACTCCACTCGGCGCTAGCTAAAGCATAAAAATTATGAAAAGGACCGAACTGATTATGGGCATGCCTGTCACGCTTGAGATAGCTCTGGTTAAGGAAGCCGATCCCTTTGACCAGGTATTTGCGTATTTTAAGGATGTCGATGAGCGATTCAGTCCGTATAAAAAAACCAGCGAACTTTCCTTGCTAAACGATGGGAAATTAAAGGAACCGGATTATTCGGCGGATATGCGTGAAGTCCTAGAGCTTTGCAGTGAAACCAAACGGATCAGCGGCGGCTTTTTTGATATCGTCAAAAGTAACGGCCGGCTTGACCCCTCGGGCCTGGTTAAGGGTTGGGCCATCAACCATGCCGCCAATTTATTAAGAAGTATGGGGTATGATAACTTTTGCCTCGAGGCTGGTGGGGATATTCAGACCTCTGGCCAAAACGAAGATGGCCATCCCTGGTCTATCGGCATCCGTAACCCTTTTAATATTGAGCAGATTGTCAAAGTGGTAGAACTGAGCGATCGCGCTATTGCCACCTCCGGAACATATATCCGCGGCGAGCATATCTATAATCCGCTGGCCGGATATGTCAGGCCGGCCGGAATTAAAAGTCTAAGTGTTATCGGGCTTAATATTTTCGAGGCCGACCGGTTTGCTACTGCGGCTTTTGCCATGGGTCCGGATGAAGGTTTGGCGTTTATCAGCGCATTACCGGAAATGCAAGCCTATTTAATCGGCGACGACCAATCAGTAACCTTTACGAAAGGATTTGAGGCCTATGTGGCTTAGACTAATCGAACCGCTAGATAAAATAATTGATTCGATCACGATGTATCGTTTGTTGCTTTACTATCTGGGCGGTTTAGTCCTGGCGGCCGCTGGATTGTCGGCCGTCGGAGTTCTTCATTTCAGCGCCATATCCATTTTAATTTCGGCCATAGTTTTGGTTTTCGCCTGCTGGCTGATCAATAAAATTTTAGCTTCGATCTTTAATGCGCCAGTCAACCCCGAATCATCGATTCTAACCGGCTTGATTCTGGTTTTGATATTACCGCCGCAGCCTACCGGCTCCGGGCTGCTTTTTATGCTAGCGGCCTCCGGTCTGGCTATGGCTTCAAAGTATCTCCTGACTATTAAGCGCAAACATATTTTTAACCCGGCAGCGGTCGCCGTGGTACTGACCGCACTCGGTCCGAGGCAAAGCGCCAGTTGGTGGGTGGGTACGGCGTCGATGCTGCCGTTTGTAATTATTGGCGGTCTTTTACTGGTTAGGAAAATACGCCGCGGGCAAATGGTCAGTGTTTATCTGTTGGCAACGACGATTGTGACTGCGGTGTTTTCGATCAGCGGCGGCCAGTTAATACCTAATATCAAAAACATGATTTTGACTTCATCCGTATTCTTTTTGGGATTTGTTATGTTAACCGAGCCGTATACTTCGCCGACTACCAGAACAAAACAGATCTGGTATGCGATTATTGTCGGAACGCTGTTGGCTCCTCAGTTTCATATCGGCAGCTATTATCCGGCGCCGGAAATGGCTCTGATCTTCGGGAATCTGTTTGCTTATCTGACTGGAGATAAAACCAAACTATATTTGAGTCTGTTCCGGAAATACAAAATAGCCGGTGATACTGCCGAATTCTCCTTCGTCACTAACCAGAAATTTGACTACAAACCCGGCCAGTATATGGAATTTACCTTACCTCACGAGAAACCGGACTCCAGGGGGGTCAGGCGTTACTTTACAATGTCCTCTTCACCGACTGAAGATCATTTAAAGCTGGGTGTTAAGTTTTACGAGCCGGGCAGCAGCTATAAGGCCGCTTTGCTGGATATTGACCAGAACTCGACTTTTGTCGGAGCCCAGCTGGCCGGAGACTTTGTGCTGCCGGAGTCTGATCCGAATCAAAAGCTGTTATTTATTGCCGGCGGTATCGGCATTACACCTTTCCGCAGCATGATCAAATACCTAATCGACAAGCATGAACGACGGGACATTATCCTGCTTTATTCGGTGCGCAGCAGTGATGATCTTGCTTACAAGGAATTACTAGACCAGGCCGTTAAGGAAATCGGACTGAAGGTAGCCTATTTCATAACCTCCAGACAAGCGAAAGCTGTTGGCGTCAATGTTTTTCGCCAACAAATCAACCGCCGGGTATTAACCAAGCAAATTAGCGATTTAGATGAGCGCTTAATATACATTTCCGGCACTCATCCGATGGTCGAGTCAATGCAGGAACTACTTCACGAAATCGGCATAGCCCATGACCGGATCAAAATCGACTTTTTCCCGGGATATGCTTAGATAAGTTTAAAAAATGCTAATATAGATACTGCCTAAGCTAAGATCAGGCAATAACTTCGGGCCTTTAAACAACTTGTCTTCAACGAAAGGATGCTAAGCTGGATCCATATATGAGCAGCAAAACGAAAACACGGAAACACGAGCCCCAGGCCGCCGACCGGTCCGATTCGATAGATTTTTACGATGACGCCAACCACAATTACGAAGACTTTTGGCTAGGACGGGATTATGAACACCGTTCCGAGCTACTGGCGCTGAATAAGCTGCTCAAGAACAGGCATTACCATCTGGCAATGGATTACGGCGGCGGCTACGGGCGGATTTCACCGGTTATTCTCGAACACGCCGACAAGCTGATTCTGTCTGACCCTTCAACGAAACAACTTAATATCGCCAGACGGTTTCTGGACAAATACCCCAACGTCGATTATTTGAAACTAAAGCAAAAAGAAGTCATACCCGTGGATGACGGCACATTGGATCTATTGGTAATGGTCCGCGTGTCGCATCATCTGGAAGATCCAAAAGGTACGTTCGCGGCAATCGCCAGGTCATTAAAGCCCGACGGCGAGGCGATTATTGAGATCGCTAACGAAGCGCATTTTATTAATCGGCTTAGGTATTTGAAGCAGCTTAAGCCCGTGCCTAAACAGCCCATTCCCGTCGGTAGGATCGCCAACGGCATAGCGGACAACACGCCATTTTTTAATCATAATCCGCAAACCATCGATAACCTGCTGGCCGGCGTTGGCCTCAAAACTATCGCCAAGCTGTCTGTCTCCAACCTCCGACACGAGTATCTTAAGCAGCATCTGGACGTTGAGCGGATGCTGGCAATGGAAAAATTCTTCCAAGGCAAATTATCCAGGTTGGATTTTGGGCCGAGTATTTTTTTTATGGTCAAGAAAACCGATTCCAAGTAGCTTAAGGAATAAGTGCTAAAAACGGGTATAATATAAGTTAACTGTTAAAGCGAGTGTAATTTAAGCAATGAAGATTTGGCGAAAAGTCTTAATCGGGTTAATCGGAGTCTTACTGGTAGGCGGCGCCACCTATTTCTTTTTCCGGCCGTATAATCACGCCAGCGATTCGGGTAACATATCCGGAATATCGGTTCCGAACAGTAATAGCGGTAAAAGCTCGGTCAGCTCTTCTTCCGGCGCTAACGGCAGCGTTAACCCGAATAAGATCCAGCCAGTAACGCATATTTTTATTATTATGGACGAAAATCAGCCGGCAAGTCTAATTACCGGCAACAGCCCCAATGATCCTTACTTATCCGGTCTAATTAAGCAATATTCGCTGGCTACCAACTATTTTGGCGTCACCCACCCGAGTCTGCCCAATTATCTCGCCATCACCAGCGGCTCAACCGACAATACGACTACTGACTGTAACCCGCCGAGCGCCGGCTGTATAGTTAATGTTAAAAACATCGCTGACACAGTTCAAGCCAGCGGCCGGACTTGGAAGGAATACGCCGAGAGCATGCCATCCAATTGCTATGCGTATAATTACGGCAACTATGCCACTAAGCATAACCCTTTCGTTTATTATGCGGATATTATTAATAACAAGGCCAGGTGCGCAGCGAATGTGGTGCCTTTTTCTCAGTTGCAGGGTAATCTAAGCTCGGTTAAAACTACGCCAGACTTTGCCTTTATTACACCCAATCTTTGCAATGATATGCACAACTGTTCGATTAATACCGGAGATTACTGGTTATCTCAGGTGGTGCCAATGATTTTGCACTCCCCGGCATTTACTACCCAGCGATCGTTACTGTTCATTACCTGGGACGAAGGAGATGCGACCAACAACAATGTCGCCACGATCGTTGCCGGATCGGCGGCCAAACAGGGCTATACCTCCAATATGTTCTTCGATCACTACTCGATTCTTTCGACTATTGAAAGCCTTTGGAATTTGCCGCCGCTGACTCAGAATGACAAGTCGGCCACCCCGATGCTCGACTTTATAAAACCGACCGGCAATTAACAGCCTTTATACAACACATACAGTATTTATATGCATTCCCAAATACAGCACTTACCAAGCGCCCTGCAAGCAATTGCGCCGATTATCGACAATTATGGCTATCTGGCAGTGGCATTCATGCTGTTTATGGAAGACTTCGGCCTGCCGATGCCCGGCGAAACCGTCTTGATTGGTGCGGCCTTTTACGCCGGCCTGGGTCAGCTGAATATATTTATGGTAATGCTCGTTGGCTTAGCGGCGGCTGTTACCGGTGATAACGTCGGCTTTGCCATTGGTAATTATGGCGGCCGGCCACTGGTAGAACGATTCGGTCGCTATGTGTTCCTTACTTCTGAGCGGATTGATAAGGCGGAAAAATTTTTTAACCGTCATGGCGGGAAAGTTGTAGCGGTAGCCCGGTTTATCGAAGGGCTGAGACAGCTTAACGGTATTATTGCCGGAATCAGTGAAATGAAATGGCTAAAGTTCCTGCTGTTTAATGTTATTGGTGCGGCCATTTGGGTGGGCGCTTGGTCGTTGGCCGGTTATTACGGCGGCAGTCATGTTAATACGTTCCTCAAGATTGAAACGCTAATTACTATCTTAGCGATCGTGGCGTTTGTCGGCCGTATTATATATAAACGGCAACACAAGCGGAAAACTGTTAAAACATAGAACAGTGAATTAAGCTTTCGGTTCGACTAAAGTTCGCCGGTTATAATTAAACTACGTAATCGAGCGTTTTATGGCGGAGTTAGCTATGCTGCGTACTAATTTAAAAAAACTAAAACCTGTTGAGTATCAACAATTCAGAGATTATATCTTAAAACTAAAAGTGCCTGGCGTCAATTATCCTAGTTTCTAACAGTCCCATTACGCAATTGAGCGTATTTATGGCTGGTATGCGAGTATAAATATGGTTATTGCTATGCATCTCGTCGATAACCGCCCTGGCATTAAACTCATCGAGTCCCGGCTGAGCTTCGTAGTAAATATCATCCGGGCAAGTGAGGATTTGTTTGCCCTCCATTGGCCAAGGTTTGTTCAATTCGTTGGGTGTAGGTTTCCGTAGCGAATCTTTTCCGACGGTTGACAGTAACGTTACCGACGGACACAGTTCGCCGAATCTGTCGCTAATGTTGGCTTTATCAAAAAAGCTCAAAATAAACGTTAAGTTTGAGCTGAAGGCATCGGGCAGACCATACTCGTCGAGTTCCGGTGCCGGTTCGCTGAATTGAAAAAAACTCACCCGGTCCATATGGGCAATATAATTACTGGTCGGAAGCAATCTGGTTTCGGCTCTAATCTTTGATTTGCTTTGTTGGTCAAGACTTAACTCACGCCAAATGGTCATGATGTATTTGCCCCGATCACCTAAGTCGGCCAATCGTTCCCTGATATCCTTGGCTAGTATGCTGTTTGGATTGACTGACGCGACACTGGACTCTGTGCCTCTAGCCAGCTGGTTGATTAATGTATCGTGCTTAAAACTCATAAAAAACCTACCCGGAAGCCTGAACTACTTAACTAGCATATATAAACACCGAGTAGTCAATAAGTCAACCAAATAATCTTGCTGCGCTACGATTTGGTAGCGCCATCATGGTCGTCTTGTCTATTTAGCACTGCGCGTTGGCTTATTGAGCAGCTCGAATCCGGGCAACTTGCCTCCGGTTTAGTTAAAAACAATTGCGTCAAGCTATTAAATAGTGCTAAAGTTAAATCATTAACAATTTAAAAATATAAAGAGTACGGGGAGAGAACTAGCTCGTTGATCCGTCAGCAACCTGCGGCAGCAATGTGTAAGTAAGGTGCTCCATCTAGCCTGCGCGGCAGGAAAGATGTTTAATCATTTTCATCCTTTCGGTCGCCACCAGAAAGGATTTTTTTATGACAAATCAACAATTGTTTACCAGTGAAAGCGTTTGCGCCGGCCATCCGGACAAAATCTGTGACGCTATCAGTGATGCCATACTGGACGAGGCGCTTAAGCAGGATCCGTACAGCCGTACCGGAATCGAAACCGTTTGTGGCGCTAATAGGATCGCCCTGTTCGGTGAAATAAAGACCAAGGCAAAGTTAAATTATGAAGCTATTGCCAGGCAGAAAATTGCCGATCTCGGATATGTTGTGCCATCCTGGAATTTTAGTACTGAATCCGAATTCAGCAACGACATTCACGAACAGTCACCGGAAATAGCCATCGGAGTTGATGATGGCGGCGCTGGCGACCAGGGGATGATGTTTGGCTACGCAGTTAATGAAACTCCTGCGCTAATGCCGGTTCCGATTGCACTGGCACACGCCCTCAGTCGAAGGATTGATGATTGCCGGACAGCAAGACGGCTGTCTTGGCTCAGACCCGACGGAAAAGTTCAAGTAACCATCAGATATGAGAACAATCACCCCGTAAAGGTGGAAAAATTGGTCGCGGCGGTTGCCCATAGCGAACAGGTTACACTTCAAGAAGTTTACAAGGACGTTGTGGCTGAAGTATTCCAGCCTGTTTTGGCCGAGTTCGGTTATGCGTTGCCTAAAAAGAGCGATATAACAATTAATGGTACGGGGCTGTGGCATATTCCCGGACCGGAAAGTGACGCTGGCTTAACTGGTCGGAAAATCGTCGTCGATACTTACGGTGGCTTTGCCCGGGTCGGTGGTGGTGCTTTTAGCGGCAAAGATCCTAGTAAGGTCGATCGCAGTGGCGCTTATGCCGCCAGATACATTGCCAAAAACATCGTAGCCGCCGGTTTGGCCGATGAGTGCGAAGTTGGCTTGGCCTACGTTATTGGCCATGCTCGACCGTTGATGCAGACCATAAATACTTTCGGTAGCGAAAAAGTACCGATCTCCAAGATCAAGAATTTTAAAGACAACTTACTGGATACTTCAGTCGGAGGAATTATTGACGCCCTTAAACTGAGGCGACCGATATATTCACAAACTTCTGCCTATGGTCACTTCGGTAAACCCGGATTGCCGTGGGAGAATGTCGTAAACGCCGGCTAGAATCAACGCTTATGCTATTAACATTTGCCGTAAATAGGCCTAGAATAAGTATCAGTTAGATATAAGGGGTAGTTTTAACGGGGAAGTAGCCATCGGTAATTTATTATGGACAATAACGATTTCAACCAGTCGCAACAGTCAACGCAACAAGAACCCCAGTTTGGTAAGTCGCAGAAAATAGTCATAGTTGAAGATAACGTTAGTTTAGCGGACATTTACCGGACCAGGCTGGAGCTGCTTGGTTACAAGTGTTTCACCGCCTATGACGGCATTGCCGCGTTAAACCTCATTCAACATGAATTGCCAAACCTGGTACTCCTGGATTTAATGGTGCCTAAAATTGCCGGAGACCAGATTCTGGAAACGATGCGAAAAAGTGACTGGGGCCGGTCAATTCCGGTGTTCATAATCTCCAATCTTAATGAAGCCGATGCCCCAGCCGGGCTTAGAGAGATGGGCATCGAAGGCTATGCGGTGAAGGCTAATTTATCCAATAATCAGCTCGATGTACTAGTTGACAACATCTTAAAACCGGCCGATCAGCAGGAAGACGTCCTGCTCGAAGTCAAACAGGACGATCAGACGACCTTCAGTCAATAATTAGATCCGGCTGACCGATACGGACTTTAAAGTCTCAGAGGATACAAACGCTTATGGACCAACTATTTATGCCGGTAATAATCGGAACCAATCGAGAAAAACGTCGGAGTTATTTTGCGGCCAAGCTAGTAGCCGAAGTCGGTGCGTCGGTTGACGGAGTGGTGACGGAATTAATCGATCCGCAAAACTTTTATTTTGCGGGCGACGGTAATGATCCGAACGGGAAAGACGGCCGGTACAGCGACTTGACCGCGAGAGCAGACGGCTTCTTTATAGTAACACCAGAATACAACCACAGTTTCCCTGGGTCATTAAAACGGATGCTGGACAGTGAGTTTGAGAACTACAGGCATAAACCGGTTGCTTTGGGCGGAGTTTCAGATGGAATTTGGGGCGGGGTCAGGGCTATTGAATCACTGGTTAACGCCGTTCGGGAAATGGGGTTAGTGGCAACTTGGATTGATGTTAACTTTCCGAGAGTGCAGGACCTCTTCGACGAGCACGGTAATCTTTTAGACGAAGAGTATCGGAAACGTATCTTGAAGTCATGGCAGGAATTGATCTGGATGGCCAGGGCGCTAAAAGCTGCAAGAGGCTAAGCGGGTCTAGCGTAGGGTGGCGGGCGCCTAAGCCGTAGCCGTATTGTTAAGTTTGCCGTGGTAGCTAGCGCAACTTATTGAGACGGTCACTTTTAACCAAGTTTTATATCCAGGCATTAGCTGCGTAAAATTATCGCGCTAAACCGGTAACCTCAGCTTGAGAATGCTTTTCGACTAGCGCCGAGCGGCGGTTTAGCTCGCCGGGAGTATTCAGGGTTTCGACGACCTGTTGCATAATGACGGCGCCGACACCAAGCAGGGTTTCTTGATTTCTGCTTAATACGGAACTGAGTTGGTGTTGATTAACTCCTTCCAGCTTGGTTCTGGTACGACTGAGTGTTCTTGTTAAAGCATATCTTACAACCTCAATTTCATCATAGGCCGGCAAATTATCGGCTAATTTTGCAACTAAATCGTAGAGCGGTTCGGCGGCAAACGCTGCTCTTGTCTCGCTGTCGATTAAAGCGCTTCGCAGGGTCTCATTAAGCTCGTTGCGGGCCGGGTGGGGGTTTGGCCATAATCCATCGAACATAATATCAATACCGGCATTGGCGCTTTGGATTGCGGTTCGCCAGGGCAAAAATTCACTCAGGTCGTCTTTTAAACGACGCTTGAGCGATAACACTCTCGGATGATTATCGAATACTTTGTTGGTCATTCCATGCAATACGTTTCCCTCTATTAACGCCGGGTTTTTTAGCTCCGGTAACAGTCGCCTGGTAGCTGACATACGGCATAAATCAGCCAGAACCGAACCGAACAGTAACCGGCGGTCCGACGGCTGGTCGTATAGCCTTACGGCTACTTCGTGATGAGATAAAAAATTCATTAACTATGCCGCCAGATAGGCTTAGCGTTTTCGATTATCCATATTTTCATAGAACGCGATCTAAATTGATTTTCGGGCGCTAGCGGTCCGATACCGGTCGAAGCCGCAACGACACTAGCGCCGGTTGTGTTAAATTATATAATAACATAAGTATGCAATAAAAGCGGATAGATACTATATTCTAAAAAGGAACAAAAGCTGTATCGCCATCGGGTAGTCGTTCTTAACCGGCATTAGAAAAACGACTCTTTTTAAGGTCGGGCGACGGAAAAACCGGCTACGCCGTTACCAGTAACGCTTCCGGGTTTGTCCGAAGAAAAAGTATAAAGAGGCAGCCCCTTATAGGTGTACTGAACTTTATGGTTGTCGGTGCGTACGAAAGTTCCGACATTCGGCGGCAGGTTGGTGGTCGAACCCTGATCAAGGTAAGCCGGCCACAATGCCAGGCAAGATCCGCTACAATTGCTGACTCCCGGTTTATCGGCGCTGTATGTATATAACGGGTAACCGTTCGGTTCTGCCAGATAGGTCCCGATACCGGCGGCTGACCTGGAGACTAACACCGAATTATTAACGTTTGGGTTGTTTTGACTTGTCGACGGTGTTTTTTTAGCGGTATTGTTGCTCAGATAAGTCTTATTGCCTGTTTTGCTGTTGGAATAATAAATGCCGCCGATAGCTGCAGCGACAATTATAACCACACCTATAACGATAAGATAGCGCGATCTGTTCATAATAAATAAGCCCCCTTCTAATACCCCAATTATATGCTTTTTTAAAAAATCGATTGGGGAAAGTTTTATTTTAAAGTGTCGGTGACGGCGCTTGCCGATACTATATTTACAAATTACACAATAAGGTTGTAATCTTATAAACAGCAGAGATTATGATGAATTTGAATGCCGGAATAGTTGAAGAAATTAATGGTTGCGCCGACCGGATGTATCAGACGGCCTACGCAGTACAAAATGTCCCGGCTTTAATGCGTGCTGAGACTATTAAAACGCAGAGTGCGATGTTGGGAGAGTTGGTGCTCGGGCACGGCATTAAAGATGATGTTAAACGGAATATCGTCCGGGCAGAAATTATCCAGGCTAATGCCCCTCCAAATAA
>JAJZKN010000002.1:0-47577 GCA_021850865.1 bacterium
TGCCGAATAAACAGCTGGGCCAGCATTGGCTGAACGACCCGGCGGATTTGCTGGCCATCTGTGATTTAGCCGAACTCGATTCGTCTGACGTGGTTTTAGAAATCGGTCCCGGCCTGGGCTCGCTAACCAGCCTACTGATCACGAGAGCCCGACAGTTGGTGGCGGTTGAGTATGACGCATCACTGATAGCTGAACTAAAGTCAAAGTTTGCTGACGCCAGTAATTTGAGCATAGTCAATGAAGACATCCGCAGTTATAACTTGTCCGCTTTGCCGCCCGGCTACAAAGTTGTGGCTAATATCCCTTACTACCTAAGCGGTTATATCCTGCGTTTACTTACTCAGAGTTCGAATCCGCCAAAGATCGCCGTATTGTTAATGCAGCAGGAAGTAGCACTGCGCCTGGCGGCTGCTCCGGGTGACTTATCTGTGCTGGGAGTATTAGCGCAGGTATACTGGGAAGTCAGCTTGGGTCCGTTAATTAAATCCGAGAAATTCACGCCGCCGCCGAAAGTTGACTCTAGGGTTGTCAAGCTGATTCGCTTGGCCAGTCCGCTAGTGGATGATTCGCTCGCTAAACAGTTCTTCCGCTTGGTAAAAATTGGTTTTAGTCAGAAGCGAAAAACGCTGGCTAATAATTTATCCGCCGGGATGTCGCTAAATAAAGACCGGACCAACCAGCTGCTCGTGGGTTGCGGGCTGAATTCGCTCGCTCGACCGCAGGAGTTGAGTATAGAACAGTGGCTTAGTTTAGCTCAAGCGCTATTTACAGAACCCACCTAATAATGATAAAATATACTTACTGTAACCAGGAGTTACACGTACCAATGGGGCTGAATTTTAGCTCGACGTTGGCTTTATAAGTTAGATCAGCAGGTCGCTTGTCAGCGTTATAGGCAATCACTTTTAGATGCAAACGCATTTAAAAACCGCGTAGTTGCTGCCGTATCGAATCTTTTTAGTTTCAATACTCCGGCTTACGCAACAGCTTTAGTTTAACCTAAGGCAACGCCTAACTTGACGCCGGATATAAGCCAAGGCGTTTCATATTTTCCGGACGCTACAGGCATCGATGCTTAAGGGTGTCTGTTCAAGATTTACTTGAGCTGCGGCAGCGGTAGGTTTGCTCGTTTAGAAAAACCGCCGCCAAAGACCAATCAAAACGATCTAAGCCTGTAGACGACTAACTAAAGTAAACCGACGGACCCGGTTGTAATCACCGGCAGCTCCACCATAAAACCTCTGGCCTCAATGCAATGAGGTCATTTATAATCGATTTTGCTTTTAATAATCCCAATGGCCTACTTTCGTAGACGCTGTTCCGGAACCGGTAGTTTATTTAGCGGCAGAAACCCTAATTGTAGAAATCTAACCTGGCCAAAGAGGTATAATTCAGCGGATGACAAATTCATCGGCCTCCCATGTTAAAGAGCAGATTAAAAACCGCAAGGAACTCAATCGTTTTATAAAATATTGGCTGGGAGGGGGGTTGTACTTCTGGCTCGGTTACGCGGTTTTTGCCGTCGGCTACAGTGTTTTTCATTGGGGATGGCTGCCAGCGAAAATTTTGGCTGATGCAATTGGCTGGACATCCAATTATCTTGTTCAGCGTTTTTGGGCATTCTCCGACAGGATTAGTTTTAGTGAGATGAAACATGCCGGTAGATATGTTTTTATCGAGTCAATCGGCTTTGTAATGGACTACCTAATAATCTGGGGGCTTAAATCTATCGGCATCACTCCATATATTGGTTTCTTTCTTTCAGCCGGCTTTTTTACCGTCTGGAGCTATCTGTGGTACAAATACTGGGTTTTCCCCGAAAAAAGACAGGTTCATTAAGAACGCTCGGCCGAGTGACACTAAGAGTGTTGACCTTGCGGAAAACAGCTTAGCTACAATAATCACCTTGACCCTTGTGGTTAGGGGCCGTAGTCTAGAAATAGGCGGGAAATTAAGCAATGTCTTCTCTGGAAAAAGCTAGAAAATATGTCAATTTAAGTTTTCACTCCAAAAACCAGCAACTTGGTTTGCATGACGTGGAGGCTGCCAGGGCATACGTTAACGATTACTGGCGCAATCTGGTGCGGTATCATCCTAAAGACGAAGGTAGCCTGATCGGCTTGCCCCATCCGTACCTGGTTCCGTCTTTCGCCGAAGGGCATGAGTTCGACTACGACGAGCTATTTTACTGGGACAGCTATTTTATGGTTCAGGGAGTTTGGGACGAAGAACACCGCGAGTTGATCTGCGGGATTTTGGATGACCTGATATATTTGTTTGACAGATTTAAAATCATTCCCAATTCCTCGCAGTATTACATGACCGGTCGTTCCCAGCCGCCGCTTCTAACCAGTTTTATCTTCGACGTCTGGCAGCACTACAGTTTAGATATGGATTGGCTAAGTAAACGTATGGCGGTTGCTAAAAAAGAGTATCTGACGGTCTGGTTGGGCGGCAAGAAGCCGAATGTTCGTCAGGTTTACAGGGGTTTGAGCCGTTACTATGACTACAATTACCTAAACGACATCGCCGAAACCGAAAGCGGTTGGGATATGACGCCACGATTTTCTCATAAAGCTTTGAATTATTTACCGGTCGACCTGAATGCATTGCTGTACAAATATGAAATGGATTTTGCCCGGTTTGCCCGGTTGGGTAACGACCTTGACGACGCGGAAAAATGGGAAGAGGCCGCGGCCGGCCGGAAATCAACAATGAACGAGCTGATGTGGGATCCGTCCAAACGACTATATTACGATTATGACTATAGTCGGCAGAAACGCGGTGGCGTAGCCAGTCTGGCTGCCTATTTTCCGATGTGGGCCGGTATGGTCAGTGAGCAGCAAGCCTATTATCTGGTAAAAGCGTTAGTCAGATTTGTAAGCAAGGGCGGACTGGCAACCACGGAGGGCTTACCGGTCAGCCAATTCGTCTTGGGTTCCGGGCCACCCACTCAATGGGCCTACCCGAACGGCTGGGCGCCGCTGCACTTTATCGTCGTCCAGGCGCTCGAGCGCTACGGCTACCACAAAGAAGCTCGCTTAATTGCTCTCAAGTGGGTCAGGACCAATTTGAACTGGTTCGTTTCCCACGGAGTTTTTCTGGAAAAATATAACGTCGTATCGCCGGATAAACCGCCCCAGAAAGGACTTTATCCGTCTCAGGTCGGCTTCGGCTGGACCAATGCGGTGTTTGAGAGATTTTGCCAAGACTATATCGACGAGCCGGCGTAGGTTATAATCATAAGTTAATCTGGGGCTATAGCTCAGTTGGCTAGAGCGCAGCATTCACATTGCTGAGGCCCATGGTTCGAGCCCATGTAGCCCCACCAGTTTTAACTTAAGCAAGGATAGCGTCAAAATATGAGTCAAGCGGATGTTTGCCGGTTCTGTAGCCCGACTAACCGGATTCTTAAAGAAAACAACAAAGCGGCGGCGCTTTTAAGCAATCCCAGAAAAGTTCCCGGACATTTTTTGGTAATACCCAAAAGGCATATCGACAAGCCCTGGGAACTGGACAAAGATGAGCTGCAAGACATCTTTGAGCTAATTTTCTTTATCGAACAACGCCTGGTTAATAAATTGGGCCAGGGAGTGGATATCCGGCAGAATTACCGGCCGTTTATCCCGGAAGGTAGACTAAAGGTCAACCATATTCATTTTCATCTTTATCCAAGATATAACGAAGATTATCTTTATCAGGTGGCTGAGCGTTATGAGACCGACCTGTTTACCGACCTTGACCCGGCGGAAGAGAAGGAGTTCGCCAAGCTATTAGCTGGCAAATAAGCACTTACCTTAATTTATTAGACCGCCCGGCCAGAAAAGCTTGCTATTATATATTCTTGAAGTTCGTGCAGCTGACTAATAAGTGATCAGGAAGCAACCAATGAGCAAATTTTACGTTACCACCTCCATTCCCTATGTTAATGCCAATCCGCATATTGGATTTGCTATGGAGCTCATGTACGCCGACGTTTTGGCCAGGACTGCCCGATTGCGGGGGAGCGAGGTTATTTTTTCCGCCGGTACCGATGAGCACGGCGGCAAAATTGCCGAACGGGCCGCCGAGCAACACCAGTCGCTCAAGCAGTACACTGACAGCATATCCGCCCGCTTCTTAGAGCTGACTAAAACGCTTAACATTAGTAACAACCGGTTTATCCGGACGACTGACCAGGGGCATATCAAGCGGGCCGCCCTGATCTGGGCGCAGCTAAAAAAAGATATCTATAAGGATAAATACGAAGGCTGGTATTGTACCGGCGACGAAACCTTCTATACCGAGACCGAAGTAAAAGCCAACGGCGGTATTTGTCCCAACCACAACCGGCCTTATGAAAAAATAAAAGAAGAAAATTATTTTTTCCGTCTTTCTCTTTATACCGATACAATATATGACGCCATTAATTCCGGCCGTTTCCGGGTTTTGCCGGACACCCGGCGCAATGAGATCCTCTCGCTGCTCCAACGGGGTCTGGACGATATATCCGTCAGCCGGCCGAAAGACAAAATTGATTGGGGTATACCGGTTCCGGGTGATAACTCTCAGGTTATGTATGTCTGGTTTGAAGCTTTAATGAACTACATAACAGTGCTGGGCTACCCCGAGAATGATGACTTTAGACAGTTCTGGCCGGCGGATGCCCAGGTTATCGGTAAAGACATTTTACGCTTCCATGCCGCCATTTGGCCGGCGATGTTGCTATCGCTTGGCTTGCCCTTGCCGAAACTGCTTTGTGTTCATGGGTTTGTTACGGCTGACGGCAAAAAAATGAGTAAGACCCTCGGCAATGTAATTGATCCGTTCGACGTGGTTGAGACATATGGCGTCGACGCCTTCCGTTACTATATGCTTAGGCATATTCCCAGTCAGGACGACGGTGACTTCAGCTGGCAGAAGCTGAACAATGTTTATAACAGCGAACTGGCGAATGATCTGGGAAACCTGGTGCAGCGGACTATCGCTATGGCCCTAAAGTATTTTGACGGGGTGGTTCGGTTTGTTCCGGGCGCCGAGCATGACACCACACTTTACAGCGAAGCGCTTGATAATTGTCGCTTTGACCGGGCATTAGAGGTAATCTGGGAGCAAATTCGCGGGCTCAATCAGTATATAGATGAAGAAAAACCCTGGGAAATCGCTAAAGCCAAAGACATGGAACACTTAAACGAAGTGATTGCTTATCTTATTAGCAGCGTTGGTGAAATCGCCGACCTACTAACGCCGTTTTTACCGGATACGGCCGATAAAATAAAGCAGGCGATCGGCAAAGAGCGTTTGTCGCCCATAGAAGGTACGCTGTTCCCCCGGCGGGACGCCTAAGATGCAGCTGGTTGACACCCACTGTCACATCCAGTCGATTGGCTCAGATTCGCAAGATCACACCGCCGAAATGTGGCGCAAGGAAGGACTAAGTCTGGATGGGGTAATCGCCGATGCGGCCGCCAAGGATGTGACCAAGCTTATTTGCGTTGGCTGCGATCTGGCCGACAGCCGGCTGGCGATAAGCGTAGCGGAGAATATTGCCGGATGTTTTGCGGCCGTCGGTATTCACCCGCACGAAGCGGGACATCACACTGAACAGGCTAAGCTAAAAGACGAACTGGGTGGTTTTTTGAAGGCGGATAAGCTGGTGGGTATCGGTGAATGCGGCTTGGATTATTTCTATAACCATTCCGTTCCGGCCGATCAGCAAGCGGTATTGCGCTGGCAGTTGGATCTGGCTGCCGCACACGACCTGCCGGTTATATTCCACGTCCGCAGCGCCTTTGACGATTTCTGGCCGATCTTTGACAGCTACGGAACTAAACTCAGAGGAGTGTTGCACAGCTTTACGGATAGCCGGGTTAATCTGCTGGCGGCTCTTAGGCGAGGGCTGTATATTGGCGTTAACGGAATTGCTACCTTCGCCAAAGACCCTGTCCAGCTGAGCGTCTATAAGGACATTCCGTCGTCCAGTCTATTGCTGGAGACCGACTCTCCCTACTTGACCCCTGTTCCGTTTCGTGGTAAAGTAAATAAACCCGAACAGATACTGACAATTGCCGAATTTCTGGCCGATCTGCGTCATGAAGAGGTTGAAGAGCTGGCGGGAACAACTACCGCTAACGCCCATTTGCTTTTTGGGGTATAATAATAATTTGTGACTTATGTTACATTCAATTGAAATAGCTAAAGCATTAACTGGTCCAAGTTTGGAGCTTGTGCCTTATCGTCTCGAAGAGGTGAAGTCTGCTTATGAGTTAGTTAACCTGGCGGTCTTAAGGGAGCTGGAATTGGCGGGAATGGCCGGCAAAACGCCTCTAGGTGCGGTCCGGGAAGCACTACCTTCAAACACCGAACCGGCGGTAAGCGTTGAGGCTGTTCAGGATAACAACTATACACCGAACCTAGACATCGAACAGATACGTCAGGAAATCGCCAGGCTGGCCGACGCCGCCTGATCAGGGTAGATATGCCTATAATTAATTACATCAAGAAAGCCCAGGATATGCCGCTGATCAACCGCCCGGCTTACCGGAATATTATCCGGTATGAAGCCAAAGTCGGCGGCAAATTGTTCGGACCGGTAGATAAAAACCGCCGGCGGGAATTCTTTTGTTTGGACCGTAACACTTGGGTGTGGCACGAGGAATGGTCGGATGAACGCGCCCGCCACCAGAGCGTAACCACCCGTTACGATGTCCGGCCCAACGGCATCTTTAAAATTCAGGGCGATCAGCCTCACCGGCGTTTAACCAGTGATGAACTGACCAATTTTTACCAGGCGGTCAACTTATACTACGACAGGGTCAGTAACGAACTGAAGCGCCTGGTTGAACGATAAAACGGAGACTGGCAGGATAGGCCGTGGTTAAGCACGAAAAGCCGATTTATTTGGACTACGCGGCAGCGACGCCGCTCGACCCCGAAGTGCTTCAAGCGATGCTGCCGTACTTCAGTGAGCGCTTTTATAATCCTTCAGCCAACTATGGTTTGTCGAAGGAAGTGCGGCGGGATTTAAACCAGGCCCGGTCAAAAATCGCATTTTGGCTGGGTGCTCAGGCAAACGAGATAATCTTTACGGCCGGCGGCACCGAAGCGAACAATCTGGCTATTTCCGGCGTAATGAACCGTTACCCCGATGCCAAGCTGTTGGTATCGGCCGGCGAGCACGAGTCGGTGCTTCAACCGGCATCCAATTATTCAGCCAAAACAATACCAATTAACAGCGATGGCCGGCTGGCTGTCGATGCTTTAGCGGCCCTGATCGACGACCGAACCGTATTAATCAGCGTGGCTTATGCCAATAACGAAATTGGTACGATTCAGCCGCTGAGACAGGTTTCGCGCCTGATTGAGTCAGTCCGGGTTGACCGTCGTCGCCGGCAACTTAACCTGCCGCTTTACCTGCATAGCGATGCCTGTCAGGCCGGCAACTTTCTGGATCTACACGTTAAACGTCTCGGCGTCGATCTATTGACTCTCAACGGCGGCAAAATTTACGGACCCAAACAGAGCGGGCTGCTTTATGTCAGCCGGCAAATACAACTGACCCCGCAGATTTACGGCGGCGGCCAGGAACGTAATTTACGTTCCGGCACGGAAAACGTTGCTGCGGATATCGGCTTGGCGGCGGCGCTGGATATGGCTCAGACGGACCGTGATCAATATTCCCTTAAATTGTCCCGGCTAAGAGATTACTTCATTGCCGGCTTAAAGAAGCAGTTTCCGGGCGCGCAGATAAACGGGTCGCTTAAATACCGTCTGCCGAATAATGTTCATGTCACTTTCCCCGGACAAGATAATGAAGTGCTGCTGATCGGTCTTGACCAGGCCGGCGTTATGGCTGCCGCCGGTTCAGCCTGTAGCGCGTCTAAAGAAGAGCCGTCGCACGTTTTAACCGCTCTGGGGTTAAGCAAAGAACAGGCCAGATCCTCGTTGCGGTTCAGCCTGGGAAAAGACAATACCCAGGCGGATATCGTTAAGACATTAAGCGTCCTAAGAGGCCTTGTTTGCTAACTAAGCGGGCAATATAGTATCCCAGGTTTTGCCTAAAGCGTTTTGGTGGGGTATATTATGGCTAGTAGGCTATATATTAAAACCGATGGTGGGATAAGCGAAAATGACAATTTGGTGGCTGGCGGTAATACTGGTTGGCGTCATATCCGGCGGCGCTGGCTTTATCTGGTTGGCAGTCAAGATCGGGGGGGTCAGCAAAAAACAGTCAAGCGACACCGATGAGGTTTTAAGTGCCGCTAACAGAGACGTCGAGCATATATTTAATGATGAATTCCGTGAGGAGCTGCGTAATCGCGGCCGGCTGCATTTCGAGAAGATTATCGGCGAAAACGCCATGTTCTTACAGCAGGACCTCCGGCTGACCACCTCTCAGCTCAACGAATATATGAAGCAGGAGTTGTCCTCCAAGTTGCATGAAGAGTTTGCCAAATACGAAGAGTCGATTACCGATGCCAAACAAATGGCCATCGATTCGATCGAGAAAACAAAGCAGACAATCGAGGAGCAACGTGATCAGTTGCGACAACAACTGGAAATCGAGGTTGAAGCCGAGCGGGCTCGCCTGATTAACCGGTTCGAGGAAAACATGGCGGACATCGTTAACCACTACGTGCTGGCGGCTATCGGTCAACAGATCGACTTAAGCGACCAGCTGGAATATATTGTCAGCGAACTTGAGGCCAATAAGCAGGCGATAGCCGAGGATATCAAGCATGGCGCATGATTCAAAGATCCAGCAGACCATACCTTTGCAAATAGTCAGTCAAGGAGATTTGCATCGGGTCAAACGGGAGCTAAGGAGTCTCGACGACTATATCAAACAGGCGCAGCTCAGGCAGCCGGGAACTCCCTTAGAGCGTCTGCCGAAGACTTCACGCAGCTTAAACGACCTAGCTACGCTCAACAAATTGAATCTGCTGAGCGAGGAGGATCGGGAAAAGACCGGAACTTTTTTAGACCAGCTGATCGACCACGGTCCGGTAGTTAATGTCAGCTTTGCCACCGACCCGTCATCGGCGTTTATGGTTAAATTGACCGCCTGGTTCCGGGAAAACATCGACCCGTTAATTATGGTTAACGTCGGTCTTGAGCCGACGATTGCCGCCGGCTGCATAGTCAGGACCGACAATAAACTGCATGATTTCAGTTTACGCCGGCACTTTTCCGCTCAGCGTCCGCTGCTTTTAAGTAAGATCAGGGGAGCGACCAAGCCGGCATGAGCGATAATCGCCATTTTGACCAGCTAGTTAGCGGCGGTAACCCGATCGGTGAAGTAATGGCGATCGAGGAGTTCTTAATTAGCGTCAAAGGAATGCAGCCGGTAAACAACCGAGCTCTGGTGATGTTTGAAGACGGCAGCAAGGGCTATGTTCAGGAAATTCGCGATGACTTGGTAAAGGTGCTGCATCTTGGCGACACGCAGTTGTCAATCGGCATGAAAGCGGTGGTCCAGCACAACGAACTGGTTACCAAAGTCGGTAAGGATTTTATCGGCAGGGTGGTCAATGTTTTCGGTGATCCGCTGGACGGCAAGGGACCGATTGCCGCCGACGCTACCTGGCCGGTGTTTAATGATGCGCCGATGCTTTTTCAGAGAGAAGGGCTAAGTGATTTACTGGCTACCGGGGTTACGGTAATTGACACGATGGTGCCGATCGTCAAAGGCCAGCGCCTGGCTATTTTGGGTGACGGCAAGACGGGTAAGACCAGTTTGGCGCTGCAAATCGGTACCAATCAGCGTCCGGATGACGTGGTAGTAATATATGTTTTGATTGCCAAGCGCCGTACGGATATCAGCATGCTGCTTAACCGGTTGACCTCAACCAATACCCTAGACAACAGCATAGTGGTGGTCTCGACCATATTCGAGTCGCTGATCGCCAGTTATCTGGCGCCATATATCGGCTGCGCAATCGGAGAATATCTTTGGCAGAAATGTGACCGCGACGTCTTGATCATTTATGACGATCTTACCAGCCATGCTCATATTTACCGGGAAATTTCGCTTTTGGACCGGGTTAGTCCGGGTCGCGATTCTTATCCGGGAGATATGTTCTATGCTCACTCTTCCCTGCTGGAAAGGGCAGGACGACTGGCCGGTAATCACAAAACTTTCACTACCCTGCCGATTGTGTTAGCCGATGGCGGTGACATTACCGCTTATCTGCCGACCAATATTATGTCGATTACCGATGGCCAATGGATTTTAGACATGAAAGTTTTCAAAGATACGATGCGACCGGCGGTGAATATCGGTTTAAGCGTCACCCGTGTCGGCGGGGTTGGTCACAGCGACCGGCAAAAACAACTGAATGCTGAAGCTCTTAAGCTTCTGGCTAATTTTAATGAAGCACAGGAGTTTGCGCACTTTGGCTCCGAATTAGCCTTGGAATCTCAGAACGCCCTCAATCGCGGCCGGTTAATGTATCAGCTAATGAATCAGAGTCCGGGCGAGCATTTCTCGGTTATGGCTCAGATACTCATGATGGATATCGTCATACATGCACCCACGGACAAACCGTTGGATATGCAAACGCTTAAGACCAAAGCCGAAGAGTATGCTGCCAAGATTACCTCGGATGCTCAGGATGAGTACGATCATATCCGCGACGAGCTGCAGAACCTAGCTCTGGTGGAGTTAAAGAGATGAGAAGCCTGATTGAAATTGCCGCCGAACAGAATGCGATGCAGTCGGTGCTTGGGCTTACTAACGTTTTCGAAGGGCTGGCTAGTATGCGCATTGCCCAGGTCAAAGACCAGGTGCTTAATTCCCAGAAGTTTTTCGGAGAGCTCTGGGCCATCTATTCGCAAATCCGGGTTAACAAAGAATTCAGCTACGGCCGGTTAGAGTCGGATGATGTGTTAGACAAAGAACTGTTCATTGCCATTACTGCCGAGGGGGGCTTTAGCGGAGATATTGACCAGAAGCTGATTGAATGGATGCTTCAGCACTACGATCCGGCTAAACAGGACCTGGTGATTGTCGGTCATCACGGCGCGCTGCAGCTGACGCAGCTGGGGGTGTCTTTTAAGCGTTATTTTAAGCTGCCGCTGCATGACAGCAACATTAATGTTTTCCCGTTAGTGGCTATGGTCAAACAGTACCGGGCGACAAGTGTTTTTTACCAGACATATGTTACCCTGATGGTTCAGGATATTAAGAAAATAGAGATGCACCGGGCGATCGAGACGGCCAGTAAACAGGCCGTTCGGGACAAGCACATAATCAGCGAGGAAACCTATATCTTCGAGCCGAGCGCCATTGACGTCGCCAGCCATATGGAAAGCACAATGCTGGAGATTACTCTTACGCAGACGATTCTTGATTCGAAACTCGCGCAGTACGCTAGCCGTTTCCGCTCAATGCGGGCTGCCAGCGATAAAGCCGACGAGATGAACGGTCACCTCAAGCTTGATTACAGTCGGACCAAGCGGTTTGTGGCTGATGAGCGGCTGAAGGAGGTTATTAACGGACTGAGGAAGGCGGAGGAGCTGACTATATGAGCCAGGGAGTAATAACAGCCGTGCACGGACTGATTGTCGATGTTGACTTCGATGACGACTCGCCGCAGAAACACGAACTGCTGATTGTTGACAACGAACGGCAGTCGCAGTTACTGGCTAACAGCTTACCTAAAGGACACCGGGCGGTCTGCCTGAATATTAATGCCGATAACTCGATCCAAAAAGGTATGAAGGTGTCAGCGAGTGGTCATAGTATCGAAATTCCGGTCGGCGACCAACTGGTCGGCCGGGTCGTGGACGCGCTATGCCGGCCGATTGACGGCGGACAACCGCTAGATCTAAGCGAATCGACAACTAAGCGCAATATTTTCGCAGCGGCCAAAAACAGCACGATGCTAAATTTGACCCAACCGGAAATACTGGAAACAGGCATTAAGGTCATTGATTTCTTTACCCCTTTTGTCAAAGGTCGCAAGATCGGCGTCATCGGCGGTGCTGGCGTCGGGAAGACGGTGCTAATCATGGAGCTGATGCATAACGTTGCAAAAAGCGGCAGCGGTATGTCATTCTTCGCGGGCATCGGCGAACGTATTCGTGAAGGCCAGGAATTATACCAGACTCTTAAATCGAGCAACCTTCTGGACAATACCTGTATGTTTTTCGGACAGATGGATCAGAATCCGGTTCAACGGATGCTGGTCGGCTTATCGGCTGTTACCCAGGCTGAATATTTTCGCGACGATCAGAAAAAAGACATATTGTTTTTTGCTGACAATATGTATCGTTACGTTCAGGCCCATAACGAGGTGTCGACTATCCTTGACCAAGTCCCGAGCCAGGGCGGTTATGAACCGACGATCTTTTCTGACGTTAAATCGATCGAAGACCGGCTAAGCTCGACCGAGCAAGGTTCGATAACCTCCATTCAGACGATATACGTCCCGGCGGATGACCTGAGCGATCCGGCCGTGCAAATGATCCAGCACGAACTGGACGCGGTAATAGTCTTATCGCGGGCAGTAGCCGAACAGGGGATCCGGCCGGCGGTGGATTTATTGCGTACCAACTCTTCTCTATTGAGTCCGGAGATTGTCGGCGAGCGCCATTACCTCTTGAACCTGCAAGTTCAGTCGCTGGTCCAGAAATACGAGTCGCTGAAAGGCATTATCGCGATTATCGGCGAAAGCGAACTGTCAGCCGCCGACCGGGCTGATTACGCCCGAGCCAAGAAACTGATCCAGTTTTTCTCGCAGCATATGTTCGTCATGGAAAGGCAAACAGCCAACAAGGGAGAGTACTTTACGCGGGAAGATACGTTAAAGGGAGTTGAGGAAATCATCGTCTGATCACTATGGCGGATAAAGAACAGGCTAAGAACGAGGACGGCAAGCAGACCTTAAAAGTTAAGGTAGCTGCGCCGTTTCGGACGTATTTTGACGAACAGGCGGTCAGCATTTCCGGCGTTAACCGGACCGGACCGTTCGATATTCTGCCCGGGCACCATAATTTTATTACCTTGCTTGAGGCCAGCGAACTAAACATTCATACCCCCGCAAACGAAGAAAAACGGATCCGTATCAACGGCGGCGTCATGCATGTTAAAGCCGACGCCGTCAACGTGTTCTTGGATGTCTAGGCCGCTGGCAATAGTCAGCGCAGACCATCTGGTTTAAAATAGCAGAATATTATGAGTAAACGGGTGTTTGTCGGTATGTCCGGCGGTGTGGATAGTTCACTTAGCGCGGCGCTGCTTAAAGAGCAGGGCTGGGATGTGACGGGTGTCTATATGAAGAACTGGACCCGTGATTTACCCGGCTTCGTTTGTCCGTGGAAGGAGGACTTCCAAGATGCGAAAACAGTCGCGGTCCAATTGGGAATCGATTTTTTGCTGTTTGACTTTGAAACCGAATATCGTCAACTGGTCGTTGATTACATGGTTCGGGCCTACCGGGAGGGCTTAACGCCGAACCCGGATGTTGTATGCAATCAAGAGGTAAAGTTTAAGCTCTTTCTCGAGGCGGCTTTGTCAAAAGGAGCCGATTTTATCGCCACCGGCCATTATGCCAGAACGGATCATTCCCGCTTGAAAACCGGCGTGGACAAAAATAAGGACCAAAGCTATTTTCTTTATCGGGTCAATGCTCAGGCCTTAACAACAACGCTGTTTCCGCTAGGTGAAATGAGCAAAGACCGGGTTAGAATCGAAGCCGCCCGGCGTCACCTGGCGACAGCGGCTAAACCGGACAGCCAGGGTATCTGTTTTGTTGGCGAGGTGGGTATCAGACAGTTCTTGTTACATGAACTTGGTCCACAGCCCTCCGGGCCGATTATTGATCAGTACGGCCAAGTGATTGGCGAGCATGACGGCGCCATTTTCTATACGATCGGCCAGCGCCACGGTTTAAGTGTCGGCGGCGGCCTGCCCTATTACGTTACGCATAAGGATATGGCAAGCAATAGCGTTTACGTTACCAGTGATCTCAATGACGCCAGTCTCTGGGGTTCGCAAATTAAACTTTGCTCGCTTCATTGGATTAACGGGAAACCTGAATTACATAAGACCTATCAATTGAAGACCCGTTACCGGGCTCCCGGGGTTAACTGCTCGCTTAGGTTTATCGGAGAAGATCAGCTGCTAGCTATACTGGCGGATGAAGTCAGGGCAATCAGTCCCGGCCAATCGGGGGTAATTTATGATAAAGATGTGGTAGTTGGCGGCGGTATCATTCAATCGGGGCAATAAACTGCTAAAATATCTTACTAAGATGACAGCCCAAGAAATACGCCGTGCATACATTGAGTTTTTTAAAAAACAACGACATCAGCCGATACCCCGGGCGCTGTTGGTTCCCCAGAATGACCCGACGACCCTTTTTACCGGTAGTGGCATGCAGCCGCTACTGCCTTATTTGCTCGGCCAGGAACATCCCGCTGGCCAGCGGCTGGTAGACAGTCAGACGTGTTTACGGGCTCAGGATATCGATGAAGTCGGTGACAACCGGCACACGACTTTCTTTGAAATGCTCGGCAACTGGTCCCTGGGCGACTATTTCAAGCAAGAACAAATCAATTGGGTGTGGGGGTTCTTAACTGAAACAGTCGGGCTGGATCCGCAACGGATTTATGTCAGTTGTTTCAGTGGCCTGCCCTCAGCTAAAATCCCCAAGGACAGGGATAGTGCGGCTATCTGGAGCGAAATCTTTACCGCCGCCGGTGTTGAGCCGAAGCAGGTGGATATCGGTACGGTGGAAAACGGTGCCAAAAACGGCAACCGTGCCGGACGGATCTTATTTTATGCCGATAAAAACTGGTGGTCTCGCAGCGGCAGCGCTGAATCAATGCCGATCGGTGAACCTGGCGGTCCGGACAGTGAGCTCTTTTATCTTTTCCCGCAGGTTAAACACGACCCGGCTTATGGCGAACACTGCCATGTTAATTGCGACTGCGGCCGTTATATCGAGCTGGGTAATTGCGTGTTTATGGAATATCTGAGAACCGATCAAGGCTTCGTTAAGCTGCCCAAACAAAATGTCGACTACGGCGGCGGGTTGGAGCGCATTGCCGCGGCGGCGATCGACAATCCGGACGTTTACCGGTCTAGTTTGATGTGGCCGGTAATTGAGGTGCTGCAGAAAATCTCCGCCAAGACCTATGAAGCCCATACGACGTCAATGCGGGTTATTACTGATCACTTGCGCGCAGCAACCTTTCTGGCCCTTGATGGGGTGGTGCCCAGCAACAAAGAGCAAGGTTATGTAATGCGCCGGCTAGTCCGCCGGGCGATCAGATTCGCTTTTGAACTTGGTATCGAGCAGAATTTTATAGAAGAAGTAACGGTCGCGGTTGCCGATATTTACCATGACGATTACCCGGAGCTGGCCACCAGTCGTCAACGGATTATAGATGTGCTCAACCGGGAAGAAAAGTTGTTCCGCCAAACCCTCAGAAAAGGCTTAAAGCAACTGGACAAACTGGGCTTAGCGGGCCAGCTGGACGGTGACGCGATCTTTATGCTATATGACACTTATGGGTTTCCGTTTGAACTTAGCACCGAAGAAACTTTTGCCCGCGGCCTGAAACTCGATCCTAAATGGCGAACAGTTTTTGATGCCAGAATGGACCAGCAGCGCCGACGGTCGCAAACGGCGGCGAAAGGTGCTTTCAAGGGCGGACTGGGCGGCCATGGCGACATACACAAGAAGTATCATACGGCCACTCACCTGCTCTACAAGGCGCTGAGGGAAACGCTTGGAGACGGCGTAATCCAACACGGCAGTAATATTACCGAAGAACGACTGCGGTTCGATTTCAGCTATCCGCAGAAGTTAACCCCGGAGCAGCTGAGTACCATTGAGGACAAAGTCAACGAGCAGATTGCCAGGGATTTGATCGTTAGCTGGAGTGAATATCCCACCGATGTGGCCCTGAATCAGATGGGGGCTCTCGGTGCCTTCGGTGACCGTTACGGGTCAAAAGTCAAAGTCTATTCCATGACTCCGCCGGGTGATGATACCCCATACAGCCTGGAGGTGTGTGGCGGTCCGCATGTTAACCATACCGGCGAGCTGGCGGCTGGCGGGCTGGCCTTTAAGATTATTAAAGAAGAGTCGTCTTCGGCGGGTATCCGCCGGATTAAGGCTGCGCTCCGCTGAAAAAAATAATATAATGGGTCTTATGTACACAGGGTGTGGAAACTAAAGCGCTAATTGCCTCCGGGTCAGGTGATATACTATGAGAAGTATTTATGCTTATAGATAAACTCAAGACAGTCGGCCAGCAGACGGCCAGTCGGGCTCTAGCTATGTCCAGGGACAAGGCGAAGCAGCTTAAGGGCAGGAGTGTCGCCGGCAAGGGTGGTGGCTCGGCGAACAATCATATCGTCGCCCTAGACATCGGGACGGAGTTCGTTAAGGCGTTGATCGGCAGGTTTAGTAGTGACGGTACCATTGAAATTATAGGTGTTGGTCGCCGGCACCAGGCTTTGAGTGATATGCAAGCCGGCGCTATTTCGGATATTGCTTCGGTGGTAGAAAATTGCGACCAGGCTTTAAGCGAAGCGGAAAACCAGGCTCAGGTCAGTGTCCGGGAAACAGTGATCGGTATCGCCGGCGAGCTGGTTAAGGGCACGACGATGACGATCAGGGTTGCCAGAAAGGCCGCCGACAAAACAATCGATATCGAGGAGATGGAAAAAATAATCCGCTTGGTCCAGGAGCGGGCTGAAGCTAAAGCCAAGCAGCAGCTGGCCTGGGAAATGGGCGGTAAGGAAGTAGCTATCCGGCTGGTCAACAGCGCGTTGGTCAGCATCGAGATTGACGGCTATCCGGTAACTAACCCTATCGGTTTTCAGGGGCGTGACGTTGTCATTCAACTGTATACGGCCTTTGCTCCGATGATTCATATCGGGGCGCTGGAGAAAACCGCCCAGGAGCTAGATCTTGATTTGATGGCGGTAGCGGCTGAGCCGTTTGCCGTTGCCCGGGCAGTTATCGGCGACAAGCAGAACCAGAATCTGAGTGCTATTTTAATGGATGTCGGCGGCGGTACTACGGATATTGCGGTCATCGATGACGGAGGGGTTCAGGGTACTAAGATGTTTGGCATCGGCGGTCGGGCCTATACCCATGCCATTGAACGGGATTTAGGTGTATCCTTTGATCAAGCCGAAACACTCAAGCTGTCTTTCGGATCGAACCAACTGCCACCGCAAAAGATCGCTCCGGTGGAAGCGGCCTTAAGCAAAACGGCGGACGTGTGGGTTAGCGGCATTGAATTGGCGCTTGGTGAATTCTCTAAGCTCGACCACTTACCGCACCGGATGTTTTTATGTGGCGGTGGCGCCAGCTTGGATATGCTGATGGACCGGCTCGAAGCGGAAAACTGGTACAAGAAACTACCGTTGACCCGCCGGCCGAGCGTGCATTTGATCCGGCCGGAACAGGTTGTCGGAATTAAGGACACTACCGGTAAAATCACCGACCATACCTTTATTACGGCGATGGGGCTGCTCAGGGTCGGGATGGACACTCTGCAGTTTAGTGCAGGCGAAAGCGGCAGTATCCGCGAGAAACTTGACAGGATGTTAAGCGTATAAAATATGGCAAATAACACGAACAGAATGGATACCGTCTACGTCGATATAGACGACGAGATAACTGCTCTGATCGATAAAATTAAGGCCAGCGACTCAAAAGTCGTAGCACTAGTCTTGCCAAAACGGGCCAGCGTACTGCAGTCGATCGTTAATATGAAACTACTTAAACTGAGTGCCGACAACGATAAAAAGCGGGTCGTACTGATTACGGGCGAGGCCGGACTGCTGCCGCTAGCCGGAGCTGTCGGGTTGTATGTCGCCAAATCACTGGGCACCAAACCGGAAGTACCGCCAGGACCGAATATGGCCTTGGCTGGCGAAACCGAAACCATTGATGAAGATATTAAGCTGCCTTTAGCCGACGAAGAGGAGGAAGCTCCCGATTTAACGAAAAAAGTTACCACCAATACCCCAGTCGGAGCGCTAGCCGATGCTTTGCCTGAATCAATTAACGGTCCAAAACATCTGCGCGACGTCGAAACGCTTGAACTGGATAACGAACCGGAAGCGGCGGCCGTTGAGGCAAGTAAAGAAGAGCCAAAGGGCAAAAAGGCTAAAGAGCCGAAACTCAAAAAAGACAAACACTTAAAAGTGCCGAACTTTAATCGTTTCCGCTGGGTTCTAGTCGGCGGCATACTGCTGATAGCGGCGCTTGTGGTGTTCGGGATCTTCGCCTTTCTCGTCTGGCCAAAGGCGACGATCGACATTAAAACCAATGCCAGCAACGTTAACACCACGCTGCAACTGACTCTTGATCCTCAAGCCTCATCACTTAATCTTTCCAGCGGAGACATTCCGGCCAATACCGCTAGCGAGCAAAAAACTTTCAGCCAAACTGTTAACACTACCGGTCAGCAGAACGAGGGCACGGCGGCTAACGGTACGGTTATCATGAACGCCGGCGCCTGCAGCTTTACCATACCGAATGACGTCCCAGCTGGTACCAGTTTGAGTTCCAATAGTCTGACTTATATCACTCAGCAGGACGCTACCTTCAGTCCGGTAACCCAGGGTCATAACTGTAGCTGGGAGAGTAACAGCGTCCAGATTGCCGCCGCGAACCCCGGATCAAACTATAATACTGCCAACAGCGCCACCTTTACTGTTACCGGATTTCCATCAGTGACCGCTACCGGATCAGCCACCGGTGGCACGGATAATATCGTCCAGGTAGTGTCGCAAAACGACGTTAATGCGGCAACAACGAAAATAACTTCTACGGACACTTCTGCGATCAAGCAAAGCCTGATTAACCAGTTACGGGGTCAGGGTCTGTATCCGATTGAGGTGACCTTTGCAGCTGGCAGCCCTCAAGTCAGCGCCAACCCGACTGTCGGTACCGCTTCACCGACGGTGACGGTTACCGAGACCATCAGCTATACCATGTACGGCGTTAAAAAATCCGACCTGAATACGGCGCTTAATGCCAACATTAAAAGTCAGACGGCTAACGGCCAGAACATACTCACGAACGGCCTCACCCAGTCCGGTTTTAAGCAGCTTAATGCCAGCGGCACGAACGACACAGTTTCCTTGTCGGCACTGGCGGTTGTCGGACCGAACATATCAGTCAGCAAAATAAAGAAAGATGTGGCCGGGCGATCCCCGCAGGCAATCATCTCAATCATTAAAAACAATCCGAATGTCACCACCGTAACTGTCCGTTTGAGCCCGTTCTGGGTAACCAGAGCTCCGAAAAACACTGCAAAAATATTCATTCAGGTAGCCAAGCCGAGCCAGTCGGTCTGATTTTGATAGGTTTATGACCGATAACGATACCTCTGTCATCGGCTTAGACATCGGCTCCCGCCGGATCGGAGTGGCGAGAGCTACTTGGCCGGACGGCTTGCCGGCGCCTCTGACGACCCTGACCAATGACGACAGTCTGCTGCAGCAGTTGAAGCTACTGGTAGCCGCCGAACGGGTGGTGGTAATTGTAGTTGGGAGACCCAGGGGAATGGCTTCGCAAGTCACTGAACAAACGCGCTACGTCGATAACTTTACTGAGAAAATCCGCTCCGAGTTTAAGTTGCCGCTTTATGTTTACGACGAAGCCGGCACGTCGCTAAAGGCCGAGGAAGAGCTAAGAAGTCGGTCTCGCCCCTATACCAAGGCGGATATCGACGCGTTGAGCGCAACCTATATTCTGGAGGATTTTCTGGCTGAACATGCAAATGGCAAAGGGATGCCAAATGAAATTTAAACGGCTACCGCTGAGGGTCTGGATCAGTATAACCGTGATAGCGGTACTGTTTATTGGTTCGGTGATAGGAGTCAGGCAGTACTATGACGTCAATTTGCGTCCGGTTAGCGCCAACACAAAAACCGAACTGGTGAACATCAGCCCGGGGTTAACCGTCAAACAGATCGGCGATTTGTTGCAAAACAAAAATCTGATTCGTTCGGCTTGGGCGTTTGAATGGTATGTCACCAATGATTTGAATAACCGGCTGGAAGCTGGTAGTTTTGCGCTGTCGCCAAGCGATAGCTTACCGCAAATTGCCCAAATTATCGCTTCGGGTCACGTTGCCTCCGGTACGGTGACGATCTTGCCGGGTAAAACCCTGGCCCAGATAAAAGAGGCGATGACTAGCAGTGGCTTTTCTGCTGCGGCGGTCAGTGCCGCCCTAAGTCCCGGTCTCTACGGCAATTTTAAAATCATGTCGCTGACACCAAAGGGCACGGCTACCTTGGAGGGGTTGTTGTATCCCGATACTTTTGACAAAACCACAACTACCAGCCCTGAAACCATTATCGGGGAATCGCTAAACGAAATGGGCAAGATGGTTTCATCGAAATTGCAAAGCGCATTTGCCGCCCAGGGGTTGAATGTGTATCAGGCGATCACTCTGGCCTCGATTATTCAGCAAGAGGTTAGCAAACCCAGCGACATGACCCAGGTGGCTCAGATATTCTTGACCCGTTTAAAAAACGGCATGCCCCTAGGCTCTGATGTGACGGCTAACTACGGCGCGATAATTAACGGCCAAAGCCCTTCGCTGGGCTATGACTCGCCCTATAACACTCTGATTCATACCGGCTTGCCGCCGACACCGATCGGCACGATCAGCATGGAGTCGCTTGATGCCGTGGCTCATCCCGCCCCTACCAATTGGCTATATTTTGTTACCGGAGATAATGGCACGACCTATTTCGAGAGCACCCTGCAGCAGCATAATACCGATACGGCGCTTTACTGTCATAAACTGTGCGCCCAACCATAGTAAGTAGCCAAAATGCCCCCGGCAATTCCTGTCAAAAACTCTTTCCGGAGCTGTTTCATTATCGGGGGAAATCTGTTAAAATTAACCAAGTTCGGTCTTAAACTTAAGCGAAACGATTTAAGCTAAACCGGATAAAGATGACGGGAGAGTTATTGCTATTAGTAAGACTTACCTTCGCAGCCTTGAATTAGGATTTTGGCCTTTAAAAAGTACTCGGGCTAAAAGTTATATCTCTGTACTTCACCGTCACTTCGCTAAGCGGCGGTTAATCAGGTACAGTGTTTTCACCGGTAACATCGTGCTATTAATCGGTGTTGTCTGGTTTATTATATTTACTCCCCGGAGCGTCGCTCAGACTCAGACCTATTTCAGCGCGCCGGCGGCAACGGTCAATCCGCTGGATCAACTGGCTTCGGCGTCAATCGCCTTGACGGTAGCCCGCCTGGATAATCTGCCGGAGGCGACGCCAATCATGAACCAATCAGACAGTGAGACCGCCTTGCTGTCGGTTGCGCCGACCAATAACAGCGTGGTCAGTAAACAGCAGGTGGTAGCTACCAACTACGTCTCCAATAAAGATATCAAGACCTATATCGTCCAGTCCGGCGATACGGTCGATTCGATTGCCCAGAAGTTTAATATCTCGACCAATAGTATTCTTTGGTCGAACAACATCTCCGGCAATAACCTGACGCCCGGTATTAAGCTTTTAATACCTCCGGTTTCCGGTATCGTTTATGTAGTTAAGGCTGGCGATACCCCGCAGTCGCTGGCAAAAAAATACCAAGCCGATGTCAATCTGATTATTGCCTATAACGACGCCGAGATAAAGGGCATCTACCCTGGCGAGCGGATTATTATACCCAACGGTACCATACCTCAGGTTGTCGCCTACAACAATATCGGCGCGACCTATGGCTGGGGATCGCAGGCTTCTTATGGTTACAACGGTTACGATTTCGGTTACTGTACCTGGTGGGTCGCGAAACTAAGGGCGGACGCCGGCGCGCCGCTACCGGATAATCTCGGCAACGCCTCGACCTGGGGAATCCGGGCTCAGCAGTTCGGCATACCGGTCGGCACTACACCGACTGTCGGTGCTGCGGTGGTTACGTCTACCACGGCTGACTATGGTGAGGGGCACGTCGCTTATGTGGAGGCGGTGCACTCCAACGGGACGATCACGATCAGCGAGATGAACCATCTTGGCTGGGATATTCCCGACACCCGGATAATTCCCAGCTCCGGCTATGAGTACATCTATTGATACTTACATAAAGGTAGTACATAATATCTGTTTCCTATGAATTTTATTGATCAGGCGGAAGTGAGCGTTCAGGCGGGCGGCGGCGGTAATGGCCGGGTAAGTTTCCGACGCGAACGTTACGTAGCTCACGGCGGTCCGGACGGCGGCGATGGCGGCGATGGCGGCAGTATCATCTTCAGGGCCAGTAACAACCAAAGCAGCCTGGCCGTTTTCCGTTACAGCAAAAAACTGAAAGCCGAATCCGGCGAGCCGGGGGGCAACAAGAGAAAACATGGTAAAAGCGGTCAGGATCTGATTGTTGCTTTACCGTTAGGCACGGAAGTCAGGGACGAAACCGGACGAATTGTCGCCGACCTTGCTACGCTTCACCTGGATGTGGTAATCGCCAAAGGCGGCAAGGGTGGCTTTGGCAACGCTCATTTTGTCAGCTCCAGGCGGCAGGCGCCGGCCTTTGCCGAAAAAGGTGAACCTGGAGAATCTATGAATTTGATCCTTGAGCTGAAGATGCTGGCGGATATCGGGCTGGTAGGTTTGCCGAATGCCGGTAAATCCACTCTTCTTAGGGCGCTCAGTAACGCCCGCCCCAAGGTTGCCGACTATCCGTTTACGACACTCGAACCGTCTGTCGGGGTGGTCGACGTCGAGGGCAAAGCCAGCTTGTTATTCGCGGACATTCCCGGTTTGATCGAAGGGGCGGCCGAAGGCAAGGGTTTGGGCCATGATTTTCTACGCCACATTGAGCGGACTTCAGTGCTGGTTCATGTCATCGATGCTTATAACGGAGACGTCGCTAGCGCCTATACGACAATTCGGGCAGAGCTTAAAGCCTACCGGCCAACGCTAAGCAAACGGCCGGAAATTGTCGTGCTGAATAAAACCGAAGGGATGGATCAGCTGGTTATCGACGATCTGGAAGGGCAACTGAGGCGCGTCTTTGATCGAAAGACTACGCCGCTGCTGGCAATTTCCGCTAAAAGCGGCCAAGGCCTGCCACGGCTGGTTGGTTTGGCGCTGGCCGCTAAAGAAAAAGTCGCCGCCAAAGCGGCCAAACACAAGACTGAAGACATTTATGAATACCGGCTATCGACTACCGATAACAACCAGGCCTGGAGCGTCAAAAAGCTGAGAGCGGGCAATTATTTGTTAAGCGGCGTGCAGATCGAGCGTTTTGCTTTGAGAACCGATTTTAGCAATGATCAGGCGCTCGACCGGTTGATGGATATTCTCAGAAAACGGGGTGTCATCCACGAACTGACCCGCCAAGGGATAAAACCCGGAGACCGTATCTTGATTGGCGACATCGGAACTTTAACCTTTTAGTTATGCGACCGACTTTGTTTTTCTATGATCTGGAAACCAGCGGGATTCGGCCGGACAGCGACCGGATTATGCAGTTTGCCGGACAGCGCACTGACTATGAGCTGAAGCCCATCGGCGAACCGATTAACCAGTTAATCAGGATGACTCCGGATATATTGCCTGATCCGTTAGCGATCATGGTTCACGGCATTAGTCCGCAGCAAACTATCGACGAGGGAATCAGCGAAGCCGATTTCGTCCATGTATTTCAAACCCGGATCGTCCAGCCAAATACTACGTTCGTCGGTTTTAATAACTTACGGTTCGACGATGAGTTTATGCGCTATTTCAATTACCGCAATTTGTCCGATCCCTATGAGTGGTCCTACGCTAACCACAACTCCAGATGGGACATACTGGATGTTGTCAGGTTAACCCGGGCGCTCAGGCCGGAAGGCATTAACTGGCCGACCAATAAAGACGGCGTCGGGATTAACAAACTGACAGATTTAACCAGGGCTAATCACCTGCCGCATCTATCGGCCCATGACGCCCTATCTGACGTGAGCGCCACCATCGCCGTCGCTAAATTAATCAAACAAAAACAACCCAAGCTGTATGATTATCTGTTTAATTTGCGACAAAAGTCCGCGGCGGCTAAACTGATTAATTCCGGGCAACCGTTCGTTCATACCTCGTGGCACTACCCGGCAACCCAGCTGCACACATCCATTGTCCGGAAGGTGGCCGACCATCCTTCGCCTAACTGTATGCTGGTTTTTGATTTACGGCATGATCCTCAGCCTTGGCTGAACTTATCGATCGAGCAGCTGCTTCTGGCGTGGCGCTTCGTCAAAAACCGTTCGGCCGACGATCCGCCCCTGCCGGTTAGGACGATCCGGCTTAACCGCTGTCCGGCGATCGCTCCGGTAGGTGTTATTAACAGTCCAGAAGTCGAAGACCGGCTCGGTCTCAGCTTGGCAAGTATCCAAGAGCATAACCGGACGCTGGAAAACGCCGGTCCCGAATTCGGCCTGAAGCTCGTTCAGGCTGTTAAAACGCTTAACGGGGAACAGGGACAGCGTCAGGCGACCAACCTCAGGGAATCGGTTGAACAGCAGCTCTACGCCGGCTTTTACTCCGAGCGGGAACGAAAACTGTTGAATGGGCTGCACCAAAAAGATCATCTTGAAACTGCCGCCGGAATTCGTGAACTGTCCGGCCGGTTCGAGGACGAGCGACTTAAACGTCTGAGCGAGCTTTATTTGTGGCGTAATTACTCGAAAGACTTAACGAACGATGAGCGCAAAGCCTGGGACCAGCACGTCCGCCAGTCTTTACTGTCCGGCGGAAATAATTCGCGGTTGGCAAACTACTTCCGGTCACTGAATAATCTTAGCGAGCAAGGTACCGACCGGCAGGGGGCCGCTTCTTTCTCGGTACTGCTCGAAGATCTGCGGCTTTACGGCGAATCTTTAATTCCGAGCGATATGATCGGTTAGCGGCCCAAGGCTAGTCCCTGGTTTAGTCGTTTTGCTGGGCTTAAGTCTGGTCATAGAGGTCTTTTTTCGGTATAATCCTTAGTTTAGTATCTGGAGTCAAGATCATATGGCTGATCAAATTACGGTGAAGGGTGCACGTGAGCACAATCTGAAGAATGTCGATGTGACTATTCCCAGAAACCGGTTGGTGGTGATTACCGGTTTGTCCGGGTCCGGCAAATCGTCTTTAGCCTTCGATACGATTTACGCCGAGGGTCAACGACGATACGTCGAAAGTTTAAGTTCATATGCCCGGCAGTTTTTGGGTCTGATGGAAAAACCGGACGTTGACCAGATTGACGGTTTAAGCCCGGCGATCTCCATAGATCAGAAGTCGACCAGTCGCAATCCCCGCTCTACCGTTGCGACGGTAACCGAAATATATGACTACTTGCGCCTGCTTTACGCCAGAATCGGTACGCCGCATTGCCCGATTGATAATACGGTAGTTGAACGGCGAACGATCGAGAGTATTATCGAACAAATTACCAGTAAGTACGCCGGCGTCAGGATAATTGTGCTGTCTCCGGTGGTGATTGACAAAAAAGGGGCTTTTGAACATATCCCCGAACAGTTTTTGCGAGCCGGTTTTGCCCGGGTAAGAGTGGACGGTATCGTCTATGCTCTGGATGAGTTTCCGGAGCTGGATAAGAATTTACGGCATAACATTGAGGTTGTAGTTGACAGGTTGGTGCTTAACAGTGAAGACCGCGGCCGGTTGGTGCAAGGCGTTGAGCAGGCAGTCGAGATCAGCGAGGGCAATGTATATATTATGAACGCCGATAATAATGAAATCGGCAGCTATTCTCTTCGCTATGCCTGCGTGAACCATCCTGATGTGGTTATCCCGGAGCTGGAGCCGAGGACCTTCAGTTTTAACAGTCCGCATGGCGCTTGTCCCGTATGCACCGGTATCGGTTCGCGGCTGGAAGTTGATCCGTTACTAGTGATTCCGAACGGCCGGCTAACAATCGCCGAGGGCGCGATTCGTCCGTATAACCGGATAAATGTCGATAACTGGTACATGAAGAAACTTTCAGCGGTGGCGGAACGGCATAATTTCTCGTTGCATGTGCCAACCTCCGAACTCAGCGACCAACAGCTCCATCTGATACTTTATGGCACCGGCGATCAAACCTACCGGATAAAGCTGTCCGGCAGCCGCAGTTTTGAAACAACCTATGAAGGGGTTATTCCCAATCTGGAGCGCCGACACCGGGAAACCGATAGTGAATTTATTCGTCGGGACATCGAACGTTTTATGCAGGAAAAACCGTGCTACAAGTGTCATGGCCTACGCCTGAAACCGGAAGTGCTGGCGATAACGATTAACGACAGTTCGATTATGGATGTCTGCCAGCTATCCATTACCGAAGCCAGCAGCTGGATTAATAATCTGCAGTTAAACCCGACACAAACGCATATCGCCAAACTGATCGTCAAAGAAATATCCGCCCGGCTGCAATTTCTGATTGACGTCGGACTGGACTACCTAACGCTTTTAAGAAGCGCCACTACGCTTAGCGGCGGAGAGGCGCAGCGGATTCGTCTGGCCACGCAAATCGGTTCGGGGCTCATGGGAGTGCTCTACGTACTGGACGAACCGAGCATTGGGCTGCATCAACGCGACAACGCCCGGCTAATCAATACCCTGAAAAGGCTTAAGGACCTCGGCAACACGGTAATTGTCGTCGAACATGACGAAGAAACTATCCGCAGCGCCGATTTCTTATTGGATATCGGGCCGGGAGCCGGCATTCATGGCGGGCGGGTGGTGGCCGCCGGACTGCCGCAAGAGGTTATGAAAGTCAAAGACAGCATCACGGCCGAATATTTAACGGGAAAGAAGCACATTCCGATGCTGAAAACCAGGCGTAAGGGTAACGGCAAGGAGTTAGTTATCCGGGGGGCCAGCGAAAATAACCTAAAACATATTGATGTACGTATTCCGCTTGGCGAGCTGGTGGTAATCAGCGGCGTCAGCGGATCGGGTAAATCCAGTCTGATCAATGACATCCTGGCTAAAGAGCTGCTGGCCAGACTGCACCGGGCCAATACTGTTCCCGGTCGCCACGAGGATATAGAGGGTATTAAAAACCTCGACAAGGCGATTATTATCGACCAGAGTCCGATCGGCCGGACCCCCCGCTCCAACCCGGCTACTTACACCGGGTTATTTACGCCTATTCGTGAACTGTTTGCGAGTGTGGTTGAGGCAAAGCTCAGGGGCTATTCTGCCGGCCGGTTCAGCTTTAATGTTCGAGGCGGCCGTTGCGAGAACTGTAAGGGCGACGGCATTATTAAGATAGAAATGCATTTTTTGCCGGACGTCTACGTGCCATGCGAAGTCTGTCATGGCAAACGTTATAACCGCGAAGCATTGGAGATTCACTACAAAGGCAAAGATATCAGCGACGTCCTGGCCATGACCACCGAACAGGGTCTGGAGTTTTTCGCTAACGTGCCGGCAATCGCCCGTAAGTTGCAAACGCTAGTAGAAGTCGGCCTAGGCTACATTACTCTGGGTCAACCGGCTACCACTCTAAGCGGCGGTGAAGCGCAACGTATCAAACTGGCTAGTGAATTGAGTCGCCGGCCGACCGGACGAACGCTTTACATACTGGATGAACCGACTACCGGTCTGCACATGGCCGATGTCGACAAGCTGCTCAAAATGCTGCATGCGCTGGTTGACGCCGGAAACAGTATGGTGGTAATCGAACATAATCTGGACGTTATTAAAAATGCTGATCATATTATCGATATGGGACCGGAAGGTGGTGAGGGTGGCGGTATGGTCATTGCCACCGGCCCGCCGGAAGAGGTAGCCAAGGTTAAAGCCAGCTACACCGGGCAGTTCCTTGGTGAAATGTTCCGCCGGGCCGCCAGCTAATAAATTTAATTTATCTGGGACAATCAGGGGCAAAACTGCTATACTAGCAATTGACTAAATTTTTAAGTTGATAGACGACTATTTAAAGCTAAAAGAAGAAGGATAATTTGACTATATGGCTAGTGATGCGATCGAAATAACATTAGAACCGCGGAGTGTTACCGGCAAGGCCGTTCGGCATTTGCGTAAGGCGGGTAAAGTTCCGGCGGTAATTCACGATCATGGCCACCCGTCAATTGTTGTCGAAGGCGATGTCCGGGCCCTGCTTAAGGTCTACCATCAAGCCGGTAAACACCATCCGGTCGTCGTTACAGCCAACGGAAAAACCTACACCGCGCTGATCAAAACGGCCGAATTCGAACCACGCAAACACCAGCTCAACCACGTAGTGTTTAACGCCGTTGCCGCCGACCAGATGGTCGAGGCCGAAATACCGATTGAGCCAAGATACAGTGAAGGCTTTGAGGTTTCGCCTGCCGAGCGGGCCGGATTAATAGTTCTCAACAATCTCGAATCGGTGGAAGTTGAATCTCTGCCGGCCAATTTGCCTGACGTAATTTACTACGATGCCGAAGTACTGAAAGAGATCGGCGACCAGGTATCGATCGGAGATTTAATCGTCCCGGACAAAGTAACGATTAAAGCCGATCCTACCCAGGCGGTAGCTACGGTCTACGAACCCAGCGCTCTGGCAGCCGCTAACGATGCCGCCGGCGGTACTGCCGAAGAGATTAGCGAAGTTGAAACCGAGGTAGCGACCGGAAGCGAAACGGATGAGCAGGAGCAGTCAGCCGAATCCGACAAATCCTAGCCGAGACTTGTATGCCTCTTGGTAACTGCTTGAAGAAGCGTCAAAGAAACCGCCAGTAAGGTGTAGGATTGCTCATTATTGTCAGCCCGTCGTATACTTAATTGTTAACCTGAGATAATGCACGATGGAAAATAGCAATTCGCTTTTCCCTCCTTTTCCGCCGCCGGAGAATGAAGGAAATAATGATGATGATAAGGACGAGAAAAGCGAAAAGACTGTGGCAGCCCGCCGTAAGCGTCGCCTCTCGCTGGAAGATATCTTCCGTAAAAGCCGCCAAAAAGAGGACGTCGGTTTGGATATCGCCAAGTCGTTATTTGAGCTGAGGCAACCCGACGAGCCGCCACTCACTACCCGAAGCGAAAAAAGTGAAGAGCCAGAGGTTTCGGCGGCGGATACTGAAGAAACGCCCGAGATAGACTCCGCACCCGAGACCGAGAGCGATGAGCCGTCAGTCGGCGACACTGATGAATTTCCCGTTGCACTCACCTCGGAAGAAGTGGTTTATGTTAATCAGAAGATAGCCTCCGAACATCTGCTAACTCCTATTACCGAGGAAGAGCCAGAACCACCGGTCACTGATTTTTTAACGGATGTGGTTGCCGGCAAAGAACCTCAGGCGGCCTATACTAAAACGATTGAAGAACATCATTTGGCTAGTGCTGCCGAGCAAGAACACCCGAACGTCATAAGCGACAATACGACCGATAGCGACGAAGAACTGCCACCGCCGGCTCCGGAAGCGAGCACCAGTAAACCGCCCGAAGAAGCCATTCCTAATGAACCCGCCGAAGATAATAACCCGCCCAGGACAAATAATCCAGTAGTTGAGCCGTTAAGTGTGTCCGCAACCGGTTACCGCGAAGCGAGTACTGCCCAAGCCGGTGATCGCCGGGCGACTAACGCTACTCATGTGCGGATACCTCCGGCCAGTCCGGTTCTTGACAGTCTTGCCGTCCAGCTGATGTCCAGTCGCCGCCGCCACCGCCGGAATGCCGTCATGAAAGGGCCACCCGGGAAAGTAAATAGCCCGGCCGATTTTTATGCACCGCCGGTTCCGCAGTTAGCTCCGGAAGCGTTCCGCGATCCTGCTGGAAAAGTGGTTGTCAGCCAAGAACCATTTAAGCCTCTCCCAACTAAAACTGAGGTTGTACCGATTCCGCTTAAATCGACTGAGTCAACCGCGGTTAAGAAATTGAACAGCGAACTCAGGCGGATCGAGAGAAACCTGTCCGTTAAAGAGATTAATTTACAGCAACTTAGCCGGATTACTCGAGAATTGCATCAACCAGTCGAACCGCCTTCCCGAACGACAGAACCCCGCCAGGAAAGTCGACTGAATCTAAGCAAGCCGAAAGTGCAGCAAGTGGAGCAAATAGGCAAGGTACTGGTCGCTACCCTGGAGAAGGAAAACCAAAGTCTAAAAATCGACCAGCCAGCTGAGCTAAGCAGCTCTCCTGCCGACCGAATTCCGGAAAAAAACGTTCCGGTTACCGGCAAAAAAATACAAGAGGTTAAAAGCCTGCGGCGCGAGGATTTACTAGTGCTCAGCAGCAAGATAAACGTCCAAGGCACCAACTTAAAACGAATATACGAGAATAACCTGATTAGTGAAAAAACGCTTCGTGAACTGGTTATCGATCATTTGAAGGGCCGGGATATTCGCGATCGTCTGAGGCGCGAAATATTGGATAAACAAATGAATTTTGAACAGGATCCTCGCTTAAGAGATCAACAATCAAATATGCCGCCGGCTAATCATGGCGCGTCGGAAAAACCGGATATTTTTGGCGCGAAGCCGGAAGGCTTAGTCCGGTTTGCCGCTGAAGTCTCTAGGTCCGAACCGGGCCAAACAGCACCCGCGGCACCGCTTGCCGCCGCCGATTCGACTAATCCTGCTAAAAATGATCAAAAAACGGTTTTAAAACCCGGCGGACCGCTAGTGAATATTGTTCTGAGCATTATTTTCGTATTATTGATCGCTGTAATCGTCTATCTTCTGCTGCGTCGGTTCTAAGATATAATTAGTAAATCATTATGCAGAAGGCCAGCTTACTTTATCCGTTCACTCCGTTTAAAGATGCCGGCGCCAGCCGGCTTAAGCCGGCTCAGTATCAATGGGTCCGGGTCTAAAAAGAAAAGGTACAATCCAATGCTTAGCGATGTAGGCTCGACTAAACTTAACGACAAATTAAACGATTTGCCGCTAAGTCCCGGCGTGTATTTCTACAAAGACAAAGACGGGAATATTATCTACATCGGTAAGGCGGCTAAATTGAGGGCCAGGGTCCGCCAGTATTTTCAAAAAACACGATATAAGGATCCGAAAACCGTTGCCCTGGTTAACGAAATAGCTGATCTCGAATGGATGGTGGTCGATAGCGAGCTGGACGCGCTGTTCTTAGAAGCGGAGCTAATCCGGCGCTACCTACCTAAATACAACATACTGCTCCGTGACGACAAGTCGCTAGTCTACATCCGTATTGATATTGACAGTGATTACCCGACAGTCAGTTTTACCCGCCGGCCGATTGACGACGGGGCCCGCTACTTTGGTCCGTACACCTCCAAATACACAATTATGCAGGCGCTTAAGCTGCTACGAAGGGTTTTTCCGTACGCCACTCAGAAAAGTTCGGCGCATAAACGGCCCGGTTTGCATTATTATCTCGGTTTGGACCCCGGACTGGAAGACGGCCGTACCAGCTTGGATGATTACCGGGCTAACTTACGCCGGCTGATCTCCTATATTGAAGGCAACCGGGTAGGTCTGATTCGCGAACTGGAGCGGGACATGGCCCGCGCCGCCAAGGCAAGAGAATTTGAACGCGCCGCCAAAATTCGGGACCAACTGAATCATCTGAATCGTTTAAGTGTGCAGATTGTTTTTTCCGACAAGGAATTTATTGATCTGGCTAAGGATGAAGGCATGGCCCAATTGGTGGATCTATTGTCACTTAAAAGTTACCCGAAACGGATAGAGGGTTACGACATATCCCATATGCAGGGCAGCGACGTAGTGGCCAGCATGGTGGTGTTCACCAACGGAGTCAGCAATAAAACCCAGTACCGTAAATTTAAAACGAAGAACGACATCAATAACGATTTTTTCAATATGAACGAAACGATTAAGCGTCGGTTCAGTCCGGCCCGGCTCAAAAGCTGGAACTCTTCTTTGCCCCCCGATCTAGTATTAATTGACGGAGGCAAGGGACAACTGGATGCGGCGATCAAAGCCAGAGACGAGCGCGGTCAGGTAAATGTGCCGTTTATTGGATTAGCCAAGAGAGAAGAACAGATAGTTATCGACATCGATCGCAGTAACGTGACGCTTAATCATATGGTGATGCGCGGTTTGGGCGGTCACGCCATTCAAAGTGATCAGTTTATTTTGGTGTCGCTGCCTAAATCCTCGAACCTGATCAAGTTATTGCAGCGGATCCGCGATGAAAGCCATCGTTTTGCGGTCAGTTACCACTCAACGCTGAAAACCAGACGGATGAGCAGTTCGTCGCTTGAGCAAATCCCGGGTATTGGTCCGAAAACTAAAAAACGGCTGCTGAGCGAATTCGGTTCGCTTAAGGGTATTGCTTTGGCAAGCGATCAAGATCTAACTAAAATAGTCGGGAAGGTTAAGGCGCAGGCCATTCGCCGGGCGCTGTAATCTGCTAAGCTAGTAGAATGATTAAAGATAATTATTTCGGAGTTGATTTTTTTCGTGGCAACCGTCACCGGCTGAGACAGCAGCTGAAGTCCGGGCTGCCGATAGTCGTAGCGGCAAACGGCTTGGTCCAACGCGGTTCCGACACCAGCTATCCGTTTTATCAGGATGCCAATTTCTGGTATTTGTCGGGTATTAATAATCCGGACATTATTCTGGTTATGGAAGAGGCCAGAGAATACTTAATCGTGCCGCAAAGAGACGGCGTTATGATTGACTTTGACGGACAAATTGACCACACCTTATTAGCTGCCGTTTCTGGTATTGATGAGCTGCTCAACGAATCGGCCGGCTGGAAGCGGCTGGATGCGGCCATAGCCAAATATGCTCAACTGGCCAGTCCGGCGCCGCCGCCGGCTTTTATCGAGCAGTTTGGCATTTATGCTAATCCGGCCAGACACCGGTTAATGGAACGCATCGAGCGTCACGCCAACGCCCAATTTGAGCTGGTGGATATCCGTCCCCAGCTGGCAAAGCTGAGAATGATCAAGCAGGAACCGGAAATCAGGGCAATCCAGCAAGCTATCGATATTACTACGGCGACCTTAAAGCCGGTCTTGAGCCGCCCGCCGGGCACCTATAAGTACGAATATCAAGTGGAAGCGGATATCACTCATGGTTTTCGTTCCAGGGGAGCCGGCGGTCACGCATTCGAACCGATCGTTGCCGGAGGAAGACGGGCGACAACTATTCATAATATCGCTAATTCTAGCCTCATAGCCGACAACGAACTGGTTGTTATAGATGTTGGCGCTGAATTTAGAGGATATGCGGCGGACATAACCCGGGTTTATGCCGCTACCCCTACCCCTCCAACTTCCAGACAGAAAGAGATCTACCAAGCAGTAGTGGCTGCTCAGACCTATGCGTTCAGCTTACTGGGGCCGGGAGTCCGTTTTCAAACATACGAACACAAAGTAACGAAATTTATCGGGGAACAGCTAAAGCAACTGGGTTTGATCAAATCGATTACCGAAGCAAACATTCGGAGGTACTTTCCTCATGCTACATCACACTTCTTAGGCTTAAACGTGCACGACGTTGGGGATTACTCGCTGCCGATGCGTCCCGGTACGGTTTTGACGGTCGAGCCCGGTATTTACGTTAAAGAAGAAGGCACCGGCATTAGAATAGAAGATGACGTGTTAATCACCAATGACGGCTACGAATTATTAAGCACGGGCTTGCCGACCGGCTTATAGGCACATAAAATAAGTCAGAAGCTATGTCTAAACCGATTATTCGTTTACTTGTCCGATGGATCGTCTGCAGTTTGGGTTTGTGGATTGCCGCGCATTTTCTGTCCGGCAATATAAATGTCAGCAACGACTATGCTATTATCGTCACCGGACTGATTTTAGCCATCATTAACAGCATTATTAAGCCGATACTGGTAGTACTTTCACTGCCGGCGATTATTTTTACTCTTGGCCTGTTTATGATCGTCATTAACGGCGTAACGGTTTATTTGGCCAGCTTGCTTTACCATCCGTTCCATATCAAGAATTTCTGGGCGGCAATATTTGCCGGGATTATTATCGGGCTGGTAAACTATTTAGTAAGTGCAATCATTGATAGCTAAGAAGGGGTATACTTAAGACGATGAATATTTATGATTACGTTGCGTTCGGGGCAATGCTGCTTATGTCACTGTTGATACTGATTCAGACCAGAGGCGCTTCTTTAGGTGCCGGCTTGGGCGGCGCCGGTGACGTTAATACCACCAGACGCGGTACGGAAAAGACGATTTTTCAGTTGACCATTGTCTGCGCCCTGATATTCAGCCTGTCGTTAATTATTGGCGCAATCGGCTGAGGCAATATAACTTGTCCGGGTTTACAGCCGCCGGCGATTGAGTAACAATCTAAGCAAGCATAGATACTAATAACGATGAACCGGCGCTACAAAAAGACGCAAAAATCCTTTCTGCGTAGACAAAAACAGGTCAAAACTATCTCGCATAATGCTACCGAGACGATCGACAGAATGTTGTTGGGTCGCTTTGGCCGGCTGACGTTGGTCAAACGTTTTGTTATATCTTGGTTAGTATTTTGGCTATTGCTGGTGCTGATTACCTCCGTACAGCTAATCAACCTCAGCGGTTATTATCAAACGCTTGAACCGGTCCCCGGAGGGATCTATTCCGAAGGTATGCTGGGAACAATGTCCAATGTTAACCCGATCTATGCGACGTCGCCGGTCGACACTAGTCTAGCCCATCTGATATTCGCTGGACTGTTTCGCTATAACTCGCAAAACCAACTGGTCGGCTGTCTGGCCAGCGGCTATAGTGTCAATAAGGCCGGCACTACCTATCTGGTTAATCTTAAGCCGGGACTTACCTGGCAAGACGGTAAACCACTGACCGCCGCTGATGTGGTGTTCACTTTTAAAACTATTCAAAATCCCAACGCGCAGTCACCTCTATTTTCGAGCTGGCAGAATATAAAAGTTGCTGAGGTTAATTCCTTGAGCGTCAGCTTTAGTCTGCCGAACCCGCTGGCCTCGTTTCCTTACAGTTTGACTCTGGGCATTATTCCCCAACACATCCTGGGCCGTTTACCTTCGCAGGATCTCCGCTCCGCCGGTTTTAATACCTATAATCCGGTTGGCGCGGGTCCGTTTTATTGGCATGCCATTCAGGTTAACGGCAACACTCCGGAAAACGCTTCAGAACAAATCGCGCTCTTGCCGTTTCGGCACTATGTCTTGGGTCAACCCAAGCTGGGCGAATTCATTTTTAACGCCTATGCCAATAAGACGCAGTTAATTAATGCTTTCAGTGCCGATCAGTTGACTGCTTTGGCCGGTTTGAACTCGGTTCCCGCCGCCTTGAGTAGCGATCATCAGTCACTAATGGTCCAGAGCCGGCTGTTGACTGCCGGTGACTATGTTTTTTTCCGGACTCAGGCGCCGATACTGAGCGATAAAGCCGTACGTCAGGCACTGGTTTTAGCGGCTAATCCGGCAGCTATCATTGCCAAACTGGGATATCCGACGCTGCCAGTCAAAGAACCGTTGCTGATCGGACAGCTGGCCTTTAACCCGAAATACGCCCAGGTTACCGACCAGCCGGATCGGGCGGTCAAGTTACTGGCAGCTGACGGCTGGAAAAAAGGCAGCGGTGGCTGGCTGGTTAAGAATAATACCCGCCTGCAATTTAATCTGGTGGCTAGCAACACTCCGGAAAACCGTTTAGTAGGATCGATGCTTAAAGCACAGTGGCGGGCAATAGGGGTAGACTTAGTGACAATCTATGAGACACCGAGTACTTATACTACGACACTGCAAGATCATAATTACGACTCGACACTTAACGGAATATCGATCGGCATTGACCCCGACGTTTTTGTTTATTGGGACGGTTCCCAATATGATCCCAGGTCATCGGGTCTCAATTTCTCCGAATACAACAGTACCGTTGCCAGCCAGGCGCTGGAGGCCGGCCGAACCCGTCTAAACCCCGCGCTCAGAATTATTAAATACCAGCCGTTTTTGGCGGCCTGGCAAAGTGACGCTCCGGCCCTTGGTTTGTTTCAACCGCGATTCTTGTATATATCCAGACAGCATATTTACGGTATGGGCAGCCAGGTGATTAATTCGCCGAGCGATCGCTTTGACAATGTACAAAACTGGGAAGTTCTCACGGCTAATGTTACTGATCCGCGACCTTAATGATAATCGCCTAATCCGCGCTCACCGTTTGGCTTTACGGATATCAGTTGCTAAAAGAATTACCGCCGTACGCGCCGGAATTATTAGACACGACACTGCTTATCTTGCTGGATTTTTTAAAATCATAACCAAGCAACCGCAGAATGGTTGAAAGTCCGGCTAAAGACAGTAGTCCAATGCCCAGCGCCGTAATAAATTCTTTGCGCGACATCTCTTTTTGCATTAGCGCATCAATAGGCCGTTCGATAGATTTTTGCATAGTTTTTTATTTTTGTTAGGTACACACTTATTATTAGCTTTAACCTGGGCATTTGTCAATCAACATCAAATGTCATATTTCGGCTTCACGCAGACGGTTTTTGCTACCACAGCCGCCACCGGATTTAGTTATATATCCGGTAGCTTCGGGAATATCCGGGGACTGAGGGTACTCTAGATACCGGTCTGGCCGAGCGGTTGATTATCCTGACATCACCTCCCAATAAACCCGGCTCAAAAATTAACTGACCGGCCTGTTTGATCCGCTCCGCCTGTTTCAGGGCATCGGCTTCTAGCAGCCGTAAGATCCGCTGGCGCCGGCCATATCTGTTTTGCCACCAGATAATGCCGATACCCAGTTGGTAGGTTATTACGACCGGCACGGCAATTAAGAAGAGCGCGATAATGTTGGTTGTTGGATTCATGACGGCCGACCAGATCAGCGAAGCCAGAATTACCCAACGCTCATAGTGGATTAACTTGCGTGGCTGTAGAGGGTGGACGCGGTTAATAAACAAGATGACCAGCGGCAGCTGGAACATTAATGTCGCGGCTAGCATATAGACCAGCACGAAAGATAAATACTCATCAATAGTCAACAACGGGTGGATTTGGTTGGTATGGAACTGGTGCAATAGAAAGCTTAATACCGCCGGCAAACCGACAAAATAGCCAAAAATAATACCGACTGCCGCCAACAATACCGAAACAGCCGTCCAGTTGTAGATGTATTTGGACAGACCCCTGCTAAAGATCGGCTCGATATATTTCAAAACCTGGTAGATAATCACCGGCAAACTGAAGGCGATCCCGACATATAAACAAACTTTAAAAACAAAATTAATACCATCCAACGGCGAAGTATAAATAAAACTTTGATGGTGAGCTGGTGCCAGTAACCAGTTGATTATCTGTCGCTCGACTGAATAGGCCAAGCCGGCAAAGATAACGACCGACAGACCGACATACATTAATCTGCGGCGTAATTCGCGCAGATGGTCTCTGAATGTCTGGTGATAGTCAGCTAATCGACTAGGCGGTAGTCTCTTGCTTGTTTTCACTGGCTGCTGTTTCTTTTTGTTGTTTATTATTATTTCCACTGTCGTACAGGCCTTTTCGAAGCTCACGCATTGAGCTGCCTATATTCCGGGAAAGCTCCGGCAGTTTTTTGCCCCCAAAGAGCAGCAGGACGATAGCCAAGATTATCAGTAGCGCTGGGGTGTCCAAATCCCCGATTAGCGCAAAATGGCTAAGCATAGTAACCTTTCTTTGTTTTTAGTTTGTACGCCTTTATGATATCATAAGCGGTTAGCTTGTAAAGATATTACCCCTTAAGCTGACTTAGAGCTTGAGTTTTTTATGCCGAGCATCTAATATTAACCAGAGCTTCACACAAAACTAGTTTCTTGCGGATGTGGTGGAATGGTAGACACGCTAGCTTCAGGTGCTAGTGAGCTTTAGCTCATGGAGGTTCAAGTCCTCTCATCCGCACCAGTACGACTTAAATCAGACATAGTTTAACTCGACATCTCTGTAGTATTACTGTTTATGGCTTTGGGATGGTATCACTCTCCCAGCAAGTAAACAGCGGTTGTGCTATTATCTTAAGTATTGAGTTATCGTATGGTCTTTATAGGGAGGGTAATCCAGCTTCCATGAACAAGGTTGCGCACTATCTACAGGAACATGTGGCCGGAGAAGTTATGACCGGTACTGACGCGCGAAAGTATTTTTCAACCGATAATAGCATCTTCTGTTTGACTCCTAGTGTTATTGTCTATCCCAAAAACGAAAACGATATCAGAAAAATCGCCCGGTTTACCTGGCAGCTTGCCGAGCGTGGCAGAATCATTCCGGTAACTGCCCGTGGCAGCGGTACCGACTTAAGCGGCGCGGCCATTGGTAGCGGCATCCTGCTGGTGACCCCGGCTCACTTAGGCCGGGTCAAGTTCATCGACCCGAAAGGCGGAGTCGTCAGTGTCGAGTCCGGGATTAATTTTGGTAAACTGCAGCAGCTTTTGTTTACTTACGACCGGTTTGTACCGTCGGCGCCGGCTAGTTTGGAATACTCTACGGTCGGAGGAGCGGTAGCCAACAACTCTTCCGGTATGTATTCAATAAAGTACGGCGTTATGAGCAACTACGTTAAGGGGTTAAGGGTAGTCTTGGCCAATGGCGAAGTGATTGAAACCGGCAAGTTGAGCAAAAAAGAACTGAATCGCAAACTCGGACTGGCTACCTTCGAGGGTGAAATATATCGTTCGATCGACGCGCTGCTCGAAGAAAACCGGGAACTGATCGCCAAAAGCGTGATTAATGTTACTAAAAATGCTTCAGGGTATAATTTGGTCGATATCAGAAACGATGATGGGTCTTTCGACTTGTCCCCTTTATTTATCGGTAGCCAAGGTACGCTAGGACTGATCAGCGAGGTGACTTTGGAAACCGAACCGGTAGGAGCGGAGCCGGTACTGCTGTGCGCCTATATGGATTCGGCCGACTCGGTGCAGGCGGCGGTTAATGAGCTAAGAGAATTGGAAATTATGCCCAGTGCAATTGAGCTGGTAGACGACAACCTTCTAAATACGGTTGCCTCAATCAATGGCAATTATCTTAAGGGCGTGATCAGTCCCCCTTATCCGAAGTTCGTCTTAATCGTTGAGGTAGACGGCGACAAAGAACACAAATTGAAACGGACAGCCAAGAAGGCGGAAAAAATTCTTACAAAACATGCTAAACAAGTAGTTTTGGAGATTGACCAGGACAAACAGAAAGATATCTGGAAAATCCGGGAAGCATCAGCGATTTACTCCGGTCACAACCAGGGACAGCTTAACCCGCTGCCGCTTATAGACGACGCAATTGTACCGGTCGACAAACTTAAAAATCTGATCAATGTCATATATGCCTTGTTCAATCAAGAGCACTTGCAGGTAGCGGTCTGGGGTCATGCCGGTGAGGGTAATTTGCACGTTCAACCATATCTGAATCTCGGGCAGGTTGGCGATCGTCAGAAAGTCTTTCGGATAATTGAGGAATATTATAAACAAATAAGGGAACTTGGTGGTTCGACTACGGCTCAATACAATGACGGCCGTCTGCGGGGACCGTACTTAAGTAGGATTTATAGCAATGACGTTTTCCAGCTGTTTCAGAAAATCAAGCGGATTTTTGACCCTTACGGCACCCTTAATCCGGGCGTAAAGATTAATGTCAGCACCGACGAAGTTAAACCGCTGCTCAGAAGCGAATATCATCTGGACCATATTTACGATCACTTACCCTTCAGTTAGACCTAAGATCAAGCCGCATGCGTTGCTTTTTTTCCGGCGCATCCGTATGCTAAATAAGTCTGCGGACGTGGCGGAATTGGTATACGCGCTACCTTGAGGTGGTAGTGGGGCAACCCTTGGAGGTTCAAGTCCTCTCGTCCGCACCACGGCAGCAGGTACAATTTAGAAGTTCGATGGGCGCTTAGCTCAGTTGGCTAGAGCACCTCGTTTACACCGAGGGGGTCGGGGGTTCAAATCCCTCAGCGCCCACCAGATCGTTCTTACTCAGGCCCCGACAGCCTAGATGCGAGCCGGGGTTTTCTGTTGTCTCAATCCTTCCCGTGATCTCCGGGGATAGTACCCGATGGAACGACGTAACCGATCACTCCCGGCTGACTCCGCCGATGTCTCCATAACCGTGGGCCGCTTACGACGGTATCCCTCCGGCAGTCCGATACCAGCCCCTCCTGGCGTTTGGACTTCGCGCACAGCTCCGCATAAACTAAGCAAGCGTCTTAACCGAGGGCAACGCGGTCCGGATATTTTCTAAAAATTTAGTCTAAACCGGGACAAACTGATTTTTGATCGTCAGCTATTTACTAGAAGATGTATTTTGGATGAGTGAGCCGCCATTGCCAAGTTGGCTTAGAGGTAGACTGAAGGGTTACGACCGGTACGCTTTGGGCGGGGTTAAGATTGTTCGCCGGCGTCGACAAATAACCGAGTACCGTGCCTCCGGCAGTCGGCAATTTAAGTGACGATAGTTTTAGTGATGCCTGGAGTTGCTGGCCCTGAAGGACATAAACCGTCAGATTTTTTTTGACCGCAACTTGCACCAGGCCGCCCCATGGCAACTTAAACTCATCCAGCACTTCGCTTTGATCAACCAAAATAGTCTGGGCAAAGTCGTTCTCAACGGCGATTACCATCGGAATAGTATCGGTTAATACCTGAGAGAGCGAGGGTGCCCCCATTAAAGCCACTATAATTGTTACCGGTTTAGAATTTACCTTGGTATTGGCGGCGGCCAGAAAAACCCCTCCAGCCTGGTTTGAGTTACCGGTTTTAATACCGATGATTCCTGCTTTGCCGATAATACTATCGTAATTATTCATAACTCCTACGTTGGGAACGTTAACAGATTGCATAGCAACAATTTGTTTCAAAACGGGATTGGCAATGACGATCGAGCCTAAGACGACCAGGTCTCTGGCAGTTGAGGTGGTACTTGGCGAAAAACCACTGGCGTCACTGCCGATATGCGTATGGTTCAGGCCGAGTTGTTTAACGTAAGCGTTGGCGAAGCTGCTGTAAGCACTGAGCGAACCGTAAGCCCAGCGTGCCAGCGCGTCCGCTATATTATTGCCCGAAGGAACCAGCATAGCTTCAAGCATCTGGAGCTCGCTTAATTGTTCACCGGTATAGACTGGCACGACCGAGCCCTGCTCGGCGATGTAGGTGGTGTAGTAGTTATAGTCAGTTGAGTCAATGACTATTGAGGGCCCTTGCTGATTGAGCTGCAGGGGATATTTATGCAAAACGGCGAGAGCGGTAATGAGTTTAGCGACGCTGGCGGTAGCTAGTGGCACCTGCCGGTTATGTGTCTGCACTACTTCGCCGTCAGCCAGTCCCATCGCTCCTTCGCCGTATTTTGGCCAAGGCAAGTTACTTTGCGGCGTGGTTATGTGAAGCTGACGGATGCCCTTGCCGGCCGACAAGACCTTAATAGGTAGCAGCAGAGCGGCTAAAACGTATGCCGCAGCCAGCAATAGTACGAAAGCGGACAGATATAGGCGCCCTTTATGGCGCTGTCTTTTTTGAACAGGCATTACATTTATCATACAGCAACAGTTGGCCGGTTTATGATGTATAATTAAGCTGATGGTAAAAGGAGTAGTCAGTTAAATTATCATGAACTTGTTGGTTGTGGTTATTGTTGCAGTAGCGGTTGTAGTACTGATCATTGTTTTCGCGATCTATAACGGTTTAGTCAGATTAAATCAACGGGCCAATGAAGCCTGGAGTGATATTACGGTTCAACTGAAGCGGCGGTATGATCTGATACCCAATCTAGTCAATACCGTTAAGGGTTACGCCGCTCACGAAAAGACAGTTTTTGAAGACGTCACCGCCGCCAGGGCAAACGCCATGAATGCCCAGGGCCCGGCGGATACCGCTAAAGCCGAAAACCAGTTTAGCGCCACGCTAAAAAGTTTATTTGCCGTAGCCGAAAACTATCCGGACTTGAAGGCAACTCAGAATTTCCAGGAACTTCAGGCCGAGCTAGTGGATACCGAGGATAAAATTCAGGCTTCCAGGCGTTTCTATAATAGTATCGTCAGAGATTTTAACACGCGTCGTCAGACTATTCCGACTAAGTTTTTCGCCACAATGCTGGGCTATAACAAGGATAAGGAATACTTTGAACTTGACGAGGCCGAGACCCAGCAGGCCCAACAGCCGGTCAATGTCCAGTTTTAGCAAGTAGAAATATCCCAAATGTATTCGGAAATAGCCCACAACAAACTCAAATCGATGCTGATTCTGGCGATATTTGTGCTGATTCTGGCGGCGCTGGCGGATGTTTTCGACTTGGCTTACGCCGGGGGCAGTCCGGCGATACTGATCGGCGTGGTCATCGGTAGCATAATCTACGTGATTATTAGCTACTTTGTCGGTACGAAAATGAGTTTGGCGGTCAACGGAGCGAAGCAGATCCAGAAAACAGATAACCCGAGAATGTGGCGGATTATTGAAAATCTGAGCATCGCCGATGGCCTGCCGATGCCTAAGGTATATATTATGGATGATCCGTCACCAAATGCATTTGCGACCGGTCGTGATCCGAATCATAGCGCCGTTTGTGCCACTTCCGGACTTCTGGACATAATGGATGACGATGAACTGAGCGGGGTTTTCGCTCATGAGCTCGGACACGTAAAAAATTATGATATCCGGGTAAGTATGATCGCTTTTGCTCTAACTGCCGCCATTTCGCTGCTGGCTGACATTCTCTTGAATATGACCTTTTTCCGGAGTAACAACGAAGAGGATAATCAGCTGTTTTTATATCTTGGCATAGCCGCCGCTATTCTGGCGCCACTGGTGGCTTTTCTGGTGCAAATGGCTGTATCCAGGCAGCGGGAATATCTGGCCGATGCCACCGGCGCCTTAACCACTAGGTATCCGGAAGGGTTGGCCTCGGCTTTGAAGAAAATCGCTAATACCGGCAGTACTTTGAAGAAACAAAATACCGCCACGGCTCACTTTTTTTTCGCCAATCCCTTGAAGGCCCATGCGATCACTAATTTGTTTTCCACCCATCCGCCGATAGAAGAGCGCATCAAGCGACTGGAGCAAATGGACACACATGTCTAAAGCTGATAAATATACTGGCAAAAAAAAGACTTTAACCGCATCGACAAAAAGACCAAAAACATCATCACCGGAAGCTATTAATGCCCGACCCCTGGACATCAACAAACGCCCCGCGCCAAAACCGCGACTACCGAACGTCTTGCAATTGAGCAGCGGCTGTTTTCGTTTACTTTGGTCTAACAGGTGGGTATTTATTGGGATCGTGCTGATCTATGGAATAATTAATTTTACTTTGGCTCGGGGTTTCAGTAGTGGCGTTGACCCGGCTAGCTTCAATAGTCAAGTCAATAATTTGTTTCATGGCCAATTCAAGCAAATAGACGGAGGTCTTACGGTATTGGCTCTGATGTTATCGAGCGTCGGTAGTAGTAACAGCAGCGGCGGCGGCGGTTTTGCCTATGAAATGGTTTTGATTATTTTAGTCAGCCTGGCGTTGATTTGGGCGATTAGGAGTGCCAGCAATAATTCCAAAGTCAAAATCAAGGAAGCTTATTACCGCGGTATGTATCCACTGGTGCCGTTTATGGGTGTAATTTTAGTTATCTGTCTGGAGTTGCTACCGATGCTCGGCGGGTTGGCTATTTACGGTCTGGCCGTCAATAACGGTATCGCAATCAATGCACCCGAACTGCTGCTGTTTGCTGCAATTGCCTTAGTGCTGTCTTGCCTGAGCGCATTCTGGCTGAGCAGCTCGCTGTTTGCCCTCTACATTGTGACGCTCCCGGACATGACGCCGATTAAGGCGCTCAGGTCGGCAAAAAAACTAGTCAAGAAGCGTCGTTTGGCGGTGCTCGGTCGTCTGGTCTATTTACCCCTAATGCTGCTGATTGTATTGGCAATAATTATGCTGCCGTTTATCTTGGTTGCTCCAAGTATCGCTCAATGGGTGTTTATGTTAATCGGCATTGCCTATGTAGCTGTGGTGCATACATATTTGTATAATCTTTATCGGGAGCTACTGGTTAATGAACAGAGATAGCGCCAGTCAGCGGATTCTTAAGCTGCGCGAGCTGATTAATGACTACCGCTATAATTACCACGTTCTGAATAAGTCCATTATGAGCGAAGCGGCTGCCGACAGCCTGAAACATGAACTGGCCGGATTGGAAGAGCTATTTCCGGATTTGATAACTTCCGACAGTCCTACTCAGCGGGTTGCCGGAGGGGTATTGCCCGGGTTTAGTGAGGTTGCTCACCGCCAGAGGATGCTTAGTTTAAACGATGTTTTCAATCGCTCGGAAATTGAAGCCTGGTTAGCCCGTATATCCAAGGCAGCTGATTTAAGCGTTGATCGCATTGAACTATTTTGCGATATCAAGATGGACGGTTTGGCCTGCGCCTTAATTTACCGCGACGGTTTGCTGGAGAGAGGCGTTACTCGTGGCGACGGTTTTGTCGGAGAGAATGTTACGGCCAATATCCGGACGATCGATTCGGTACCTTTGGCGCTAAGAAGTTCCAAACAAGCCGCGTTGTTTTTGAAGGGCACAACCGAAGTACGCGGGGAAATCTTGATGTACAAGGCCGACTTCGAAAGCCTTAATGAACAGCGGGTCAAGGATAATCTGCCGCCGTTCGCCAATCCGCGAAATACCGCTGCCGGTACAATCAGGCAGCTTGATCCGGCGCTTGTTAGCACCCGTCCGCTGCACTTTCGGGCTTATGATCTTATTCGGGAAGAACCAGGAGACGTACCGAGCTACAGCTATGCCTACGAAATGTTAAGATCGCTCGGCTTCAGCGTTAACCCGATGGCAAGCGTTTTTATTGGCCTGGACAGGGTGATGAACTTTATTGACCAATGGGAAGCTAAGCGCCACCGCCTGGACTTTAACACCGACGGACTGGTTATAAAAGTTAACGACCGTACCGTTTATGAGAAGCTAGGCGTCGTTGGCAAGGCGCCTAGGGGTGCGGTCGCCTATAAATACGCCGCCGAGCAAGCGACGACGAGGGTCAAAGACATTCTGGTATCGATTGGACGCACCGGTGCCGCGACTCCGGTGGCAGTGCTTGAGCCGGTACAGATTGCCGGGAGCACGGTACAAATGGCTACCCTGCATAACGAAAGTGAGATTGAACGAAAGGACATACGGATCGGCGACAGTGTTATTGTCCATAAAGCCGGTGACATTATTCCGGAAATTGTTCAACCGTTAATTCAGTTGCGATCCGGCGAGGAGAAAGTGTTCAAGATGCCAAAAATCTGCCCGGATTGCGGCAGTGATCTGGTAAAGAAGAAGTCCGATGAGGCGGTTTGGCGTTGCCCGAACCATAGTTGTCCCTCGAGGTCCTGGAAGCAGATACAACATTATGCGTCCAAAGAGGCGCTGGATATTGAAGGTCTTGGCGAAAAGAACGTGATCGCCCTACTCGACGCTAAACTAATTAAAGACGCGGCTGATATATACTCATTAAGGCCCGAACAACTAATGCAACTTGAGCGGTTTGCGGAAATTTCCGCCAATAAGTTAATAGCGGCTATCCAAGAGAAAAAACAGCCGCCGTTGGCGCGCTTTTTATACGGTTTAGGCATCAGACATATTGGTATTCAAACAGCTGTCGATCTTGCCAATAAGTTTAAAAATCTTGATGCGATCGCCGCGGCTACTACAGATAGTCTGGCTCAAGTGGACGGAGTCGGTGAAATTGTTGCCGAATCGCTGGTCGAATATTTCTCCGAACCACGCAGCCAGCAACTTTTAGCGAAGTTTAAACAGACAAGCGTCTGGCCGCAACCAGTAACTAATACCGGGGGATCTCTGGTCGGCAGAGGGTTTGTAATAAGCGGGACGTTAAACTCATTGTCCAGAGAAGAGGCAGCGGAAAAAATCCGAAGTCTGGGCGGGACGTTTCAGTCAAGCGTCGGGAAGGAAACGGACTATCTGGTGATAGGAGACAATCCCGGCTCCAGTAAAATAGCTAAGGCTAATCAATTAAAAACACAGATATTAAATGAGGCGCAGTTTTTGGCAATGCTTGACTAGACAAGCAAAAGCGATATGCTAAACACGGAAGGTAAAGCGTGCGCTACGGCTCTTGGCGATTTTACTAAAACAAAAACTAGTTCAGACAAAAAGAGCCTAGGGTGGGCGCGCACGCCAGCCGATCCCACCTAATAATTAGTCCAATTAAAATTTAATCGCTTGATCTGAAGTTAATAGCTGTTATTATATTTGAAGTTTGTCTTGGGGCATTAGCTCAGTTGGCTAGAGTGTCTGGCTGGCAGTCAGAAGGTCATCGGTTCGAGCCCGATATGCTCCACCAAATTCCTCAGTCTAATATTATCTATGCAGCCTCGTTGGGCGATAACGATAAGAATCTACTGCAATATACCGCGAACTTTCCGATAGTGCGCTTCACCGTTCCATCTAGATCAACTACGCTAGAACCACTACTGCTCTGCCCGAATAGTTTTACTTCCCGGGTGCCGTTGTGCTCTAGATCAATGTTTTCAGTCTGTTCACTGCCCCTAGCCAGTTCGGTTATTTCCAGGGCTGCCGCCACAATGCTTCGAATGAAGGTAGTAATTTCCAGCTCATTAGCGTCTGGTTGGATGCTTAAAGCCAGCTCGTGGCATAATTTTTCAATGTTGGCGTCGGCAGAATAGTAAGCTACCTTTTGCGCTTTATTTTCGACTGCCCGAATATTCTTCGGGGAGTGCCTAAAGTCTTCAATCGCCGCCAATAATTTCGTCGTAATGGCCGCTTGGTTTGATTTGACGGGCTCCCCGCCTGTTTCATTGGTATCTTCCTGCCGGAAAAATACTCTCGCCGTATCGAGTAATTGTCTTGGCGGGTCTTTTATGTCGACGCTCTCGACATGCTCGGTATTTAGCTGCCGGTCAGAAAAGAACTCATCCCGGGTCGCTGGGTGTGGCTGGTAGTCTTCGGCGGCGACCTCGTTGTTTATTCCGTCTGCGGCTTGAGTTTCTAATTGGACCTCGTCAGGTTGGCTATTAGCCGGTTCGATGGTTGTTTCTGTTTCGCTGAACACTCTGTCTGACACTATATTTAGCTCCTGAGTAGTTGCCGGGTTGGTTGCTTCTTGGTCGATAGAAAGATCTTTGTCCAGTATTTCATTTATGTTTGAGATAATGGACGCCTCGTTTTGTGGCATGCTCGCCGGCTCATCGGTACTTACCGGAACCGCCTCAACTAAGGGTTCCTGGTAGTGTTCTTCGCTAACCGGATTCAATTCGCCGATCGGTATCTCTTGAAAATCCTCCAGCTCTATCGGCTCGGTTAACTGCGCGATCGTAACGTATTCCGAGCTTATATCTTCTCTAATTGCATTTTCTATATTGTTAGTTCGGTCATTGCTTGACGCTGATTGATCTATGACTACTTCGGAATTTTGTGGGGTGCTTGGCGTTGTACTTATATTGGTTTCCTCGAAAGAACTGTTCTGAACTTTAGGTATTGCCGGTGTTTTTTTCACCGGGCTAATAGAGGCGCTTTGCGTTTGGCTTTCACTGCGACGCTTCGGTAGCCTAACCGGTTCATGTGATTGAGTCAGTTGATCGGGCTGTTTGGCTTTAGGATATGTTTTTTTCACCGGGCTAATAGAGGCGCTTTGCGTTTGGCTTTCACTGCGACGCTTCGGTAGCCTAACCGGTTCATGTGATTGAGTCAGTTGATCGGGCTGTTTGGCTTTAGGATATGTTTTTTTCACCGGG
>JAJZKN010000002.1:47587-102729 GCA_021850865.1 bacterium
TTTCACCGGGCTAATAGAGGCGCTTTGCGTTTGGCTTTCACTGCGACGCTTCGGTAGCCTAACCGGTTCATGTGATTGAGTCAGTTGATCGGGCTGTTTGGCTTTAGGATATGTTTTTTTCACCGGGTTTAAGCTGGTCTTCGGTGCTGTCCTAGGCGCAGTCCTTTTTACCTTAAAATCAAGTTTCTGGCTCTTATCCGGTGTCCTAATCCGGCTTTTCGAAATGGTTTTCTCCGGCTGTTTCTCTTTAACTTTTGTCATATCATCATGCAGAATTCTTACCTGCATCTCCTGGATTCTATCAACCGGCTGTTTGCGGGCGGGTATCGTTTGTTTTTCTGGCAACGTATAGTCTAACTCGGTTTTGAGCTGTTCTTTTACCTGGTCCTTTGTCTGTTTTTTCCCGGGTTTTTCTGACTGTGGTCTGTTGCCGGGCTGTATCTCTTCGGTATGTTCACTGGATGCTCTCTGTGCCGGCACGGGTGTTTCCAGAGATAATTGTTTTAAGGCAGCAACAATGTTTAATCTGACCGCAGAGGCTGTGTTAGTGTCGCTTGGGTCAGCAGGGCTCTCCTGGCGGTTGCTTGTTGAGATTAGGGCTTCGTCTGTTTTTACCAGTTGGCCATAGGTTGCAAACTGATGAATTAAGTCCATCTGATGTCCGGTCATGCCATTAAGAAAAGGACATTTGGATTTGTCGATTGCGCCCATATCTTCGCCTAGATTAGGGTGTTCAAGATATGCAGGCGCAGCTGCTAGTGTGTTCATCCCTAGGCTAGCTGATCTGGCCATGGCGGAAATAGAATTGTTTTCCTTGGCTGGGTCAGCCGCCAAAGAACCAAATTCGTTTCCGGCCATTTATTAACCTAGGCCGTAACGTTCGGGCCCTGGTTTAAGGGTTCGGCAGTACCGGGTCCATTCGCTGAAACGTTGGTGCTGTCAGGATTGAAGATTGCTAGTACATGTGAGCCGAACAACTCTACTGCCGCCTGGAAAGAAGCGCGTGTTGCTTCGTCCGCGCTTTTAATGTCGTATTTCGCGAAGCTCACGAGTCCGTTAAGTACAGCTCGTGCTTGTTGCTGTTGCATGCAAAGATCAAGCAGATCTTCCGCCTTATAGTCTTTCCCCTTATAGCGTATAACTTGCCCGATATAGTCTCCTAGGTTTAAAGCCCGCAGCGCACTCTGGCCATACTCGCTATTAAGCTCGATTTTACCCTCAGCATTGCCTATGTTTTCCTGGTTATGCATACGTTCATTATTACAAGAAAATAAACATTAGTACATAGATACGAGCCGAAAATTTGACAACAACAATTAACGGGCTTATGTTTAATAACAGGCCCGATGATATCAGGGCTATATAAAGAGAGGAAACAATGAACAGGTTAATTAGTAAAAATAAGTTCGGATTCATAGCGGGTATTTTGACGCTGGTAATGGTTAGCGGCTCAACCGTTTTGGCGTTACCGAGCGGGGCTAACGCGCACGCCCAGGGCGTAGCGGCGGGCAATACTACGGCCACGGTCACCACCGGAAATGGCCACGGTAACGGACAGAGCCAGCTGACCGGCGGAAAACTTAAGGCTTGTCAAAACCGACAAGTTGCCATCAAAAATATTATGACCAGAATTGATACCAGAGCCCAAAACCAACTGAACCTGTTTAACACTATCGCTACAAGAGTAGAGAGCTTTTATGTTAAGAAAGGTAAGACACTCAGCAACTATGACCAGTTAGTCGCTGCTGTTCAATCAGCCTCAGTTCAGACGTCCACAGATTTCGGGACTCTAAAATCGAACAGCACATTCACCTGCAGCATAGGAAGCCCTAAAGGAATGGTTACCGTATTCCAAGGTTATCTGAAAACCGAGATCTCCGATCTTAAAAATCTTCGGACTGCCGTTAAGAATCTGATAGTCGGTGTCGCCTCAGCCAATGGCGTAACCATATCAAATTCGGCGCAGTCGGGATCAACCGGTAGCCAAACAACGAGAGGAACTAATTAAGATGAAAAAGCAATATCAAGAAGGTTTTTCGGCCGTCGAAGCAGTACTAACGGTCGTTATTGTTGCCGCGCTGGTGATTGTCGGATTTTACGTCTGGCACAACAATAGTAGCAAGAACAGCACCTCTTCGGGCAGTACAGCTTTAGCGCAACCGTCATCTACCTATCAATCTCCTGCGACTACAACAATGAATGCGCCGCAAATTACAACCACGGCCAGCTTAAACACAGCTATGCAGGCACTTAATCAGGCAGGTATATCGTCTAATAGTACCGATAGCAACCAGCTAAGCACTTACTCCTCGGGTTTTTAGGGCAACATTCAAGCTTCAGTTATTTGTCTCGAATTCAAAGTTGAGCGGATATAGTTATATGGCAATGGATAAGGTATACTAATTGAGATATAGCCTAATTGGCGCTTTAGCTCAGTTGGTAGAGCAGAGGCCTGAAGAGCCTTGTGTCCCCAGTTCGAGTCTGGGAGGCGCCACCATTAATGGAAATAACTTTTGCCAACCCCGAAATTAATAAACAGTCGGCTAACGAGAGTAGGCCCGACCCGGCAACGACGGCCGCGCTTCGGTTTCAGGATATTTGTCAGTTGCATCCGGAAGACAGGCAGAGCTTGGACTTGGCATTTGCCGACATGGTCAACTTAACTTACCCGATGCTCTATAACGAGCTGGTAAGACGTGGTGCTAACGAGGACGACGCCCAGGAAGTTCTTCAGATCACTTATTTAAAAACCCTCAATTCTTTGGCTGAGGGTAAATTTGAGGGCAGGTCAAAGGTAAGTACCTGGCTTTTTAGGGGTATGCTTAATAATTTCTATGATCTTCGGACTAGTCAGGCAAAACGGGGTAATCGCGAAATATCTAATGATATGTTTGAGAATCACGAAATCCCAGACAGCACGGATGTCGAAGGAATGGTCATTGATAAGCTAGAAACAAAGCAGCTAGCCGACAAAATAGTACAACTCTTCGACGAACTTGGTATTAGTAGTAGAGATCAAAAAGTTGTATTTCTGAGAAGCAGAGGTATGCACTATACAGAAATCGCTGCCATTCTTGGCATTTCTTCCGCATTGGCCGCTAAAGTTATCGTTCACCGTGTGCGCACTAAGGTCCGGACCGAACTAAGCTCTTCGAGCTAAGGGCTAAAGCCAAGACGACTCGTTTCTGAAAACAGAAGCTTAAGGAGTCGCGGCGCAATGAATAAGTGCAAGCGGTTTTACTCATTGCCTACTTTTGATAGAATAGACAACGATGCGGGTGTAGCTCAGTTGTTTAGAGCGCGTCCTTGCCAAGGACGAGGCCATGGGTTAGAGTCCCATTACCCGCACCACCAGATCGGATATTGGGGTCAAGTTTGATCTTGTTTTTATTTTTGCTTCGGCTCACTCCCTCAGTAGGCCGTTAGAATCTTATAAGCGTTTAATAATATCAAGCTATTTGACTCAACTAGACAAAATTGTATAATTGAGTATATACATGAAGGTCAATTCTAAAGTATTGCAGTTTGAATGGGACTCGGGAAATTCTAATAAGAATAAACTTAAGCATGCTGTAGAGGACTGGGAATGTGAAGAGGTGCTCTTTGATAGTAAGAAAGTAATGTTTAAGGATAAGCTCCATTCTTATAATGAGCAAAGGTTCATTTTGCTGGGTAAAACCAGGCAGGAACGACTACTTTACATAGTTTTCACTACCAGAAACGAGAAAATTAGAGTTATATCGGCAAGAGATATAACTAAAAGAAAGGAGATTGAACTGTATGAAAAAGCAAGTTAATGTTCCAAAGTTTAAGAATGAAGAGGAAGAGCGAAAGTTTTGGGCCGAATTGGATCTCTCTGAGCATTTTGAGCCTAGTGACTTCGAGGCTGTTAGTTTCCCTAACTTAAAGCCTACTACCAGACCAATATCTATAAGAATTCCAGTCTCGGTATTAAATCGTGTCAAAGAGCGTGCTAACGAAACCAACGTTCCTTACCAATCCCTTATTAAGGAATATATACGTGAGGGTGTTAGTGCTCATCGCTAGTAATAGTTAATTAACTTTAAACTTTAACTACTTGCTCTATACTAACAAAGCATTCTCTAATACACTTCTGGCCATACTTATTTCTCTAGATATATTTACAATCGATCTGTAAGATTTCATTCGGAATATGCCTAATAAGGGGCATCAATCTATATAATCGGCCTTGTTTTGGGCACGATTATTGTAAAATACATAATATAATGCTGTAATATACATTAATATTTTAATTTATTATTTTAAAGATTTATGCCAAATCCAGTAGAAATAGTCCATTCAGTATTAGATATTCCACAAGAGGTTACAGCCATTATTGCTTTAGGTAAGCAATACGGCGTTGACTCAATCCATAAAGATATTTTAGCGAGTCCTGACCATCTTAGTGAAGATAGTCGGATAACGGTTATGGGTGTAGGCTTCACTTGTATGAATGCAATGGAAAGAGGGCAGGAGCTAAGAGTTCTATTTACTGGTAATAAAAAAGCTTTGTTTCCGGGTTCTGCTGTAGAGTTTATGTCTAAACAGTTCCCTAAAGTTCCAGAAAATTGGTACGATAATCCAGACGAAGGCTCAGTAACTACCATGGACTCAGCCTTAAGAGTGCCAGCTATATTACTAAGCGAGGGGCATTCAAGTGCAGTGCTCGAAACAGTTAGCTTTCATGCAAAGCGTAGTCGTAGACAATTCACTACAACAGCGAGCAAATTAATTAAGTGCGTTGCAGCTACTGACTCATTAGTCGCTGAACAGTCTGAAGTAGGCGAAAAATTTATTGAAACCTGGTCAAATAGCAGTAGGGTTAAAAAAAGAACGAATAAAAGAAAAAATAGCTTTTGTAGTTGAAGCAGGTATTATAGGTTCACTAGGAAGAAAAGCCGTAAAAGCTTACCGCCCTTAACTTTTAAAGCAGGTCAGGGGATAAACTAAATAACTCAACCAAGTTCTTTAGTTTATTATCGTTAGTGGCATCTATGGAGCATGTTTGAAATACGTCAACTATGCTGCACCAAATCTTAATTTTTGATTATTTTAAGAATATCTTTAGAGACGACAGCTAGTCGACCTTGTGATAAATTCAGTTTTGTCAAAAAAATTACCTGTTATTTTGATAGAGTCTTATTTGCTCACTCGTACTGTTCTAACAGATAGTAGTCCATCAAGGTATTACTAAATAATAACGTAATACATTGACATAAAGTATTACGCTCGATATAATACTAACATGACGTTTTATTCAACTGTTACGTCAAAGGGTCAAATAACTTTGCCGGCTAGTATCCGTGAGAAAATGAATTTAAAAGCTGGCCAGAAAGTTAGTATTACTCAAGATGATAACGGAAAAGTCAATATTCAAGTACCGCCATCAATTGACGATATACGAGCTCAATTGCAAGTCAACTTACAAAAAAAAGGTTTTACACCGGCTAAGTTACGAAAAATTGCAGAAGAGTATAAAGGTGGTGATGGCTTCGCTAACTATGTTGAGGAAAAGTATAGTGCAAACCGCTAGTCTTGACGCCTGTTGTATCTTGCGTTGGTTGTTGCAGGATATTCCTGAGCAAGCACGAGCTGTGCATGGTCTGTTAAGCAACCCTGGCAGTTATTACATAGCCGACACGACACTTATGGAGGTAGTTTATGTACTCGAGAGAATTTATAAGCAAGAAAGATATTTTATTGCTTCCTGTCTTAACCTGATTAGTTCATTGAATCAAATTAAATGCAGCAGACAACTTATTAAGTTGGTAACTCCTATTTATGCGGAAAATCCAGCATTATCTTTTGCTGACTGTTGGGCTGCAGTATGCGCCGAACTAAATAAGGCTCAACCCCTACTGACTTTTGATAAAAAATTGGCTTCAAAATTACCCCAGGCTGAACTTTTGGCAGCATAAAGCTTTAGTTAGGCGCATCAAACAGACTATTGCCCGAAAAATACCCCCCTAACATAATTCTCGCTAAACCTATTTCTTTAGATATATTTACAATTGATCTATAAGATTTCATTCGGAATATGCCTAAATAGGGGCACCAATTCAACTCAAACGATTTTCAAACAGTATAGTTTCTAACATTTGAGCTTTTCGAGGCTCTTTTAATGTAATCCATATGGTTTAACTGCTGTTGACATAGTCCACATAGTCCAGTAGACTAATAGTATGAACGTAGTTAATGTCCACGAAGCTAAAACTAATTTCTCTAAACTACTGGAACGCGCAGCTAATGGTGAGCGTATTGTCATCGGCAAGGCCGGCAAGCCAGTTGCACGGCTAGAGCCCTTTTCGGGGACCAAAGCCGTACACAAGCAATTTAAAGGCGGTGGTTTTCGGCTGCAAGAAAAGCTAGGTCGCCCACTCACGCCAGAGTATATAAACGAGCTTGCCGCCAGTAAATACGATGACTGAATCGCCGGTTTTCTTAGACGCTAATGCTATCCTATATGCGTTTGACGAAACAGGCCCGCACTTTGTAGAAACTGTTGCTGCAATACAGCGCTTACAACATGCTGATATCATACTCTGCACATCACATCATGTTATTGAAGAAGTGGTGCATGTGATGCGTAAAGCGGGCGTTGCTGCTACTGAAACCGTACAAACGGTAGCCACTTTACCTAATCTGGTCTTGATTGAGCCAGATACGGTCTTGGCATTTGCTGAACGTTACGCAAAGTTGAGCGATGACCTACATATGGGCGTGAACGATGCACTTCTTTTGCAATTGTTGCTTGATGCTGGGATTACAAAGCTTTTGAGTTTCGATAAACGATTTGTCGAACGAGCTGCCGAACTAGGCATCAAGCAAGTGGCTAGATAAATTAAACAAACTTACAAGGTTTTTCAGCTTTTGGTCGCTGGCTGCATCGATTGCAGATGTTTGTAATGCGTCAGCTATACTGCACCACATGTACACTTTTGACTTATTTCAAAATATTTCTACAGATATAAAGCAGAGTTATATTAATCTCTGTTTGGCTGAATTATAACATCTTAAAACTTTATTAGAGTCTTGCGAGTATTAAGACATAGGCTATCTTAAAAACCATATAAAATTATGTATAATAATACATATAAATTTTGAATGGCATGAGGGCAAGAATAGCCAAAATATTGCTAAACATGGCATTTTATTTCATGAAGCAAAACATATCTTCTCAGATAGTAATAGAGTAATAGAGTAATAGTTTTAGGCAAGAAGCATTCTGCTAGCGAGAAAAGATATTTTTGCATCGTTAAAACTAGAAGTAGTGAAATCGCTACTGTAAGATTCACTATAAGAAAGAGCCATATCCGCATCATTGGAGCTGGATACTGGCGGGAAGGAAAGAAAATTTATGAGCAACGTTAATTACACAGCCGTACCAGATGATGTTCAGGAATCATTAGATAATCCTATTTTTGTTAATGATGGCTTATTGCCTTCGCCTGAAGAATTTGTCCGCAAGACTAAAAAAGAAAAGATTACTATAGCAATAGATAAGGATAGTTTAGATCTCTATAAAAAATACGCTAAAAAGCATAACGCCAAGTATCAATCTATAATAAACGGCGTGCTTAGCTCATATGCCGATAAGTTTTTAAGCAGATAACTATCAACTGACTAGAGCACATCTACCTTACTCGAAAAATACCCCAATAACATATCGCTAGCTATTCCTATTTCTTTAGATAAACTAACGGCACTTCTATAACACTCCATTTGGAATATGCCTAATAGGGGGCACTAAGCATAAGCATTATGACCTCAATAATCCGGGGTTTTTATTATATAGCACCTGTGCAAAAAAAGTATTGACGAATCTGAGTATAGTGCGTACAATGTACGTATGAATGCAATTAATACAACCCTTACAACATCAGGTAACAGTGTTGCGGTACGCCTGCCTAAAGAACTGCTTAGAATGAGCGGTCTTAGTAGTAGAGTTAAGTTAGAGGCAAAGGAAGGGAAAATTATAATAAGTAAACCAGCAAATCCTCGTGAAGGATGGGCGACTCAGATTAAGGAACTCATGAAAACAGAGAGAGAACCATCCCAGGAATTTAGAGATATGGATCTTGTCTCTAATGATGGTTTAAGTAATTTACCATGGAGTGGTCCTTCATTTGAAGAGTGGCAAAAAACTCATGATAGACTTTCCTAAGCAGTCCTCGGTGTACTGGTTTGACCCAGAACCTATTAAGGGTGCAGAGTTACGCAAAGTTCGGCCTTGTATTGTGGTTTCTCCTGACGATATGAACGAAGACCTAAATACTGTTCTAGTTGTGCCATTAACTTCTACCGTTAAGCCGTGGCCATTTCGAACCACTGTAACTATTCTGGGTAGAAAATCCAGTGCTGCTTGCGATCAATTAAGAGCTATTGATAAAAGTAGACTAAGGGCATATATAGGGGATTTGAAGAACATAGATTGTGAAAGACTGTATAGTTTACTGCAATCAATTCTTTCGGAGTAAGAATTGTCTATAAGGTTCTTCTAGTATCTTCTCCCAACGAACTAGCTAATCACCAATAAGGTGTGAATTATTTCTCATTTGCTGCACCACTTGTTCAGCAAACACGTTTCCATCCTCAACCTTCTATAAAAGACAACTACTGATCTGTAGCATTGACTGAGCATTTTGGTCTGGAACCGTTTCGTTCTGCGCACAGCCTAATCCTCAGTCCCTAGGGGGCACACACCGTATACAAAGCGTAAAAAACAAAATTTTCTGTGAGGGATACGCATCAAAAAAGTCATGTTAATATTTGAGTGTGTCTTTTATTAAACTGCTAAAAAGTGACGACGCAAATCGCGATAAAGAAGACCAGTTAACGGCCAGATCGCAAGATAAAGTTTCATCAACATCTATACCTGATGCTCTACCTTTTGTTGAAAGTTTCAAAAACGTCCCCTTGGAAAATTTAAATAAACAGACTAGAACAAAAAGACATAAATTTTCTAAGCTTTTGTTGTTAATGATGCTAGCACTATTTAGCGTCCTAGTAGTACTCGGATATTTCCTCATTACGAATGCAAAACATGCAACTAAATATTTATCAGCCAACAGCGACATCAATTTATCTCAAAAAGGACATACCAATAGTAAAGATACCGCCTTCAATTTTGGTTATGACCTCGCTTATATAGAGCCAGACTGGTACAAAACTAATGCCCAATCGGATGCCAATGCTATAAAGGTGTTGAGTAATACTCCCGGAGCGATCGTCGATCAGACTCTCTACGGGGAAGGTGTAACAGCTAATCCCGAACCCTCTCCCGGCAACTTTAACGTTAGTGATTTTTCCTACCCCGATAATGTCTACGATCACAGCTTAGGGTCACGCATTACTTTGATAAGGAAAGCGAGGGATACCCCAGCAATTACCTTACTGGGTGTTCCACCGTGGATGTATGGTTGCGCTTCGATAGTCGACTCGACTAATGGTGTTGGAAACTGTAAAAGTTGCTCTAACGGCAACGGCACGACTCATCCTTGCACTAAATCTCCCTGTGACCCCGACGTCTGGAGTGCAAGCGGCTATAATCCGCCTTGCCCAGCCTATTACCAAGACTTCGCCAGCTTAGCAGCACACGTTGCTGCTTCGTTTCCGCAAGTGAAGTACTTTATCGTCTGGAATGAATTTAAAGGGTTTATGGATAATGGGGCTATTGATGCTTCGCATTATACTGCCATGTATAACGACGTTTATGCAGCCATCAAAAAAGTACGACCAGATGCCTTGGTTGGCGGACCATACGCCCCCATGGGGGCATTGCCGCTCAACGGTCAAAGCTGCAGTGGTTATACACTTTGCAGTACTAGCTGGGGCCGTGTGCCTCAACCCATAATAGCCGGTTTTAGTTATTGGTTGGCGAATAAAAGCGGCGCAGATTTTTTAACTGTGGATGGGCCAACGGAGATAGCTAGCGCCAGTAACGGCACCGGCAATAACACTATTGCCTCCAGCCCACTTGCCGCCAGCCAAATATATGCGGCTGTAGATATTTGGATTCGCTCACAGACATCTTTACCGATATGGTGGATGGAAGCCCATATTCAGCCATGCGACAGCACAACTTCTTGCAATCCAAGTGCAAAATGTACCTCAGTTTCCTGTTGGTCAGATAAGCAGGCAGCTGCCAGCCGTATTGCAACGCTAGCTCTTATGAACGCTAGTGGTGCTTCAGTCGGCATGTGGTGGCAACCGCAAGAAGAACCCGATTGGCAAGATCAGGGGCTATGGACTTCAACATTATCTAGCGATGGCGGACAGCCGACAACGCTTGATCTCTACCTAAACCAAACTGCCTCTATACTGCGTCAACGATTGACATCAATTGGCGGCCAACCAAACGGTGTCATGGTGGTAACATCAGGCTCACAGGAATTACTCATCAATACTATGAATCATGGTTCCACCGCTACTTTAAACAAAAAGTATTATTATCTTGCCCCGGGACAGATACTGATCGAAAAATAGTTCAAGTATTTGTAGCAAATAGTTATCGAGTTGTCAGATAGCACCCTTAATAGTCGTAATAAGCACAGAGTAAGCTTATTAATAAGCCACATTTTTAGTGCCCCAGACGATGTCGTAGCATCGTTAGTGGCCTCCATTTTCGTCAATGATTTATTGCCCTAACCCGAAGAATTCGTGCGCAAGACTAAAAAAGAAAAGATCGCTATAGCTATAGATAGGGACAGTCTAGATCTATACAAACGATATGCGAAGCAACACAATGCTAACTACCTGACTATGGTTAATGGTGTTCTGACTTCATGCGCTGACAAGTTTCTCGGCAAGTATATAAGTGACGGTCTGCGAGCCAACACTAGCCATTTCCGAAAAATACGTACTCAGTATAGAGCTTACTTCCCTAGATGGGCTAATTACTGATCGATAGCATTTCATTCGGAATATGCCTAATAAGGGTCACCACAAGCACAGATACAGGCAAGAAACTGGTCTGCCTACCTCTCGTGTTAATGGTTAATCTTATGGCAAGCGTCTGAGTCCTGTTAATGTGTCTACTGATTGCAGGTGTAATTATTAGAGTTGAGTTCTAGAACCGTACTACTGGGCTCAGCCATAATTCAGTAACTCATGACATGCTTACTGGTATAGCGCAAGATGCAACTAAGGGATATAGAGCGGAATGCTAAAAACAGTTAAAAAGATGCTAGGTATAGCTGCCAAACATCGAATATTAATAACCGCCGGCACCATTATTTTTATTATTGGCCTCGGTATCTATGCGGTGTTAAATCCTCAGCCCGCAAAGTATACTTATATAACGCAGCCAGTTCAGGAGGGTACCCTCATTAATGACGTATCTGGCACCGGCAACTTAGCTTACGCACAATCTTCGGCAGTTAATTCTCAAGTTAGTGGCACCGTTTCTGCGATAAACGTAAGTCAAGGAGATACGGTTACGGCTGGAGAATCATTGTTTAGTATTTCAAACCCTAGCCTAAGTGATACAGCTGATAAGTTATATGCAACCTATCTAAAAGACAAATCATCAGTCTCAGGGGACCAAACGTTAATCATTCAAGATCAGAACAATTTAAATAATGACAACGCTAGTATAGCTACTGATCAACAGCCTACTGCCTCTCCGTCTCAACAACAAGCGTTAGCAAATGCGCAGCAACAACAAGCAGTAGACTCACGGCAACTTGCTACAGCACAATTGGCACTAACTGCCGACCTAGCCAACGAACTTGCTGATTGGTCGGCTTACTCAACACAATTAACAACAATTAATGAGGAAAACGTAGTATCACCTATTAATGGCATGGTAGCAAGTATTAATGTTGCTCCTGGGCAAAACGTATCGGGATCTGCTGGCGGTGCGGCGGCGGCCAATAATCCAGAAATACTCATTGTTAGTCCCTCCAGTCTGGATGCGTCAATAACTTTAAATGAAGTAGATGCCGTAAAAGTTCAAACTGGTCAGACGGTGCAATTAAGCTTCAACGCCATTCCGGGCCTTAGTCTTACCGGTACAGTTGCTTCAATTAGTCCTCTTGGTACAATCAGCCAAGGCGTAGTCACCTATAGTGCTACCGTTGCCTTAAGTGTCGCAAACCCCCAACTGAAAAGCGGAATGAGTGTTTCCGCCAATATCACAACTGAAGCAAAAAATAATGTTATAAGTGTACCCAGTACAGCAATCAAGACCAATAGTAGCGGCGGCCAATATGTTCAGATACTCAGCAAGGGTAAACCGTTGAACGTGGACGTCCAAACTGGAATTGTTACTAATAATGGCACCGAAATAACGCATGGTCTTTCGGTCGGTGAGGCAGTTATAACTCAAACCATTTCAAGTAAATTACCAAAATCATTAAGTAGCCCCCTCAACGGGAGTAACCTACTCAAGCTTAATGGTGGCGGTAGTGGGCGCGGAGGAGCTAAAGCTCATGCAGGCAAACTATAGTGAAGACCGTCGCTGAATCATTTAGCCATCAAGATATACGCCCCGTTATAAGTTGTCATAATATTGTTAAAAAATACGGTAGTTCCACTAATGAGGTGACGGTTCTTGATAAGGTTTCTTTTGATATTTATTCAGGGGAGTTTGTGGCTATAGTTGGTCCATCGGGATCAGGCAAGACTACTCTAATGAATATTTTAGGTGCTCTGGATAGTCCTTCTAGCGGTACTTATACTCTTGATGGTGAGCTTGTGTCTAACCTCAAGGATGATGAGCTTGCAATAATAAGAAACACTAAGATCGGCTTTGTCTTTCAGTCGTATAATCTTTTGACTCGAGCAACTGTTGAGCGAAACGTACGACTACCATTGATATATTCTTTGGTACTTTCTCCTACGGAGCGAAAAAAAAGGATAGAGGCGGTCTTGCAGTCGGCGGGCCTTTCTTTGGGATATCTCAAAAACAAGTCCAACCAATTGTCGGGTGGACAAATGCAAAGAGTGGCAATCGCCCGCGCTCTCGTTAACGATCCGAGTATTATATTGGCGGATGAGCCAACTGGTAACTTAGACCAATCGACTGGAAAAATTGTAATTAATTCCTTCCTAAAGCTTAATCAGGAAGGACGAACGGTAGTACTTATTACCCACGACCTTAATGTTGCCGGAAATGCTTCACGGATAATTCAAATTCAAGACGGTAAAATTATCTCTGATGAACTTAATGGGAACGAGCCTAAAAGGAAGTTAACTTGAAATGAGATATATAGACTTATTGCAAGAGACCTCCTATTCGTTACTTATGAATAAAGCAAGGTCGTTTCTGACCATTTTAGGGATCGTTATTGGGATTGCGGCCGTGATTGTATTAATTGCTGTAGGAGAGGGAGCGACTGCTGCGGTTACGAATAATATTAGTGCCTTGGGTTCAAATCTCATTGTTGTAGTGCCTGGTTCTGCATCTGGCGCGGTTAGCCAGGGCATTGGTAGTGCTCAAACGCTAACAATGAAGGACGCATCATTGCTACAGCAACAACTTCAGTACGTTAGTGGTATATCGCCTGAGATAGCTAAACATTTTCAAATAACTTTTGGTGCAAATAATACCAATACTAATGTTATTGGCGCTGACCCGATTTACTCTTTTGTGCACAACGTAACTATTAATAACGGCAGTTTCTTTAATCAACAACAAAACAACACCTTGCAGCGTGTAGCCGTTTTGGGTCCTGGTGTTAGTGAACTTTTATTCGGCAGCCCGTATGCGGGAGTTGGTAAGCAAATAGAAATTAACGGTAACCTATTTAGCGTCATTGGGGTGGCTAATATTAAAGGGGGCTCGGGAGTTAGTAGCGCGGATAATAATATTTATATCCCGCTTAAAACTGCCCAGCAATATTTATTCGGACAAAACCGAGCACTGACGAGCATTAGTATTTCAGCCATGAACGCACAATCAATTAATACTGTAGAACAAGAAACATTTAATCTTTTGCTTCAAAGTCATGACATTCAAAACCCAGCAAATGCTGATTTTCAGCTAGTAAACCAATCGAGCATCGTAGCCAGCTTATCTTCTACGACTCAAACACTAACGGTTCTACTTGGATCGATTGCGGCCATAAGCCTTCTGGTAGCTGGTATTGGAATTATGAATATGATGTTAACTACCGTAACGGAGAGAACTCGCGAAATCGGACTGCGTAAAGCAGTTGGAGCTAAGAAAAAAGACATAGGATCGCAATTTTTATGTGAAGCAGTTGCCTTAACACTCATTGGTGGTTTATGTGGTATTTTGCTTGGTATTGGTATTATTGAAGTCCTATCCCTTACTCGCTCTGTAGCCGTGGTAACTCAATGGTGGTCTATTGCAATAGCTTTTGGCGTATCGATGTTAATTGGCATAGTATTTGGTTACTATCCAGCTCAGCGTGCAGCAAAGTTAAAGCCGATAGATGCTTTAAGGTACGAATAAATAGTTAAGGAGGAATATCTTATGTCTAAAAAAATTATCTTTATCATTGCAATTATCGCTGCCCTTGGCATCGGTTTCGGGGGTGGTCTGCTCGTTAGTTCGCATCATAAAGGGGTGCATAACGGGAGAGCAGGTAAGCATCACCACGCTCTGGCTACTAAAGGTGCTGCGACGTCAGGTACGGTTCTGAGTAGTTCGGGATCAGTCCTAACGATTAAACTTACTAATGGCAATACTGAAACAATCTACACCGGCAGCAATACTTCTTACTCCCAGGTGTCTACGATCAGTAGCTCCAGTATTACGAACGGAGCCACTATTCGTGTAATAGGAGCTAAGAATAGTGACGGTAGCGTTACAGCTAAAAAAATAATTCTTCAGTAGTATATAAAGGTGTTAATTGATTAAAGTACCAAAATTCTAAGATCGACGAGTAAGAGATTCTATTTAAGCGTATCGGTTAAGCGGGACATGCGCGTTGAAGCCATAAAATCACCAACAGGATAGGTTATAGGTGTTCCAATTAGTTGAGTTTCATGAGCAAAACCCATACTTTTTAGAATTTCATTCGGAATATGCCTAAATAAGGGCGCCACTAGATCAGATATAGATGTCAATTTACAGCCTCTTTTTGTTTGGCTGAAATTAACTTATTAAAACTTCACTAGAAGCTAGTTGGGTGTTAAAGGTCTTGTTTTGGAGCTAGTATGATGAGTGGTTGCTCATGTGTTAAAAAAGTAACCCAATCAGAAGTCCTAAAACAAAACTACCTGCGATATATGCCATTAATCGAGGTAATGGAACGCTGATAACTTGTACCGCGGAGGCAAGTATTATAAGGGAATGCACTTTTTGCAAATTTTCATTTTATTTATCAATTGTTATTATAAGCATAAGTATGGACAAAAAAAAGCTAAAAAACATTTCAGTCAACGAGCTTGCTGATTCGTTAAAATCATCTACTAGTGGACTTTCAACTTCCGAAGTTAAAAACAGACAAGCCCAGTATGGCTTTAACATCCTAAAGAATGAAGCCAGACGCGGCGCTATTAAACTTTTAGCCAAGCAGTTTAAAAGCCCGCTTGTGTATCTACTGGTTATTGCCTCAGCTCTGTCATTTATCTTAAAGGACCTAAATGATGGCATAGTTATTGCTGCAATCTTGATAATAAATACAGGACTTGGCTTTTATCAAGAGTACAAGTCTGAAAAGGCAGTTGAAAAACTACAGAAATTAGTAGGGAAAGAAGTGCTTACCATACGAGATGGTAAGCAGACAATAGTAGCTGAACGCTTACTTGTGCCTGGAGATGTGGTTATCTTGCGTGAGGGAGATATAGTGCCGGCCGATATACGATTGTTTGGCACTGATGACCTGACTGTTAATGAGTCACAGCTGACCGGTGAGTCGGTAGCTGTTTCCAAAAGCACTGAAGGTGAGCATGCGTTTGTTTATGCAGGTAGCGTAATTGAACAAGGTGAAGGTCATGGGTTTGTTTATGCTACGGCCCGCAACACAGAACTTGGCAAAATTGCTCACCTGTCTAGTTCGACAAAACGAACCACGCAGTTTGAAAAATCACTCTCTTCTTTTAGTGGATTTCTTGTCAAAGTTACCTTCTTGACTTTACTGGCAGTTTTTATTTTAAAGATTATTATTACCCATGATGCATCACACATAGGTACATTAGCACTGTTCATTATTGCGTTATCTATTGCAGTTGTCCCTGAAGCTATGCCCGTCATAATTACAGTCACTTTATCCAGGGGTGCACTTAATCTTGCTAAGCGTCACGTTATCGCGAAGACCCTTACTGCCGTAGAAGACCTGGGTAATGTAAATATTCTGTGCAGCGATAAAACTGGCACCTTAACGGAAAACAAGCAGACTGTCAAGAAAGTTATTGCCGTAGACAATAATTTTTTTCAATTGCTTGCTATTGCAAGCTTAGAGAGCATGGATGAAAAGCGTAAAAAATTTCAGAGTTCATTCGATAAAGCCTTTTTGGAATATGTGCCTCGAGATATACAAGACAAAGCAAAGTCCTTTAGTAGATTAGAAGAACTGCCGTTTGACCCTGTCGCTAGACGAAGGCGTGTAGTAACGAGTGATGGCAACAAAACCTACCTTATCGAAGTTGGGTCAGTTGAAACGCTACTGGATATAACTCAAAGCCCTAAAAAGAGTGAGTATATCAAAATAATAAAAGAAGATGGAAGGCTGGGGTTACGACATCTAGGTGTTGCATATAAAGAAGTTCAATACACATCGAGTAATGATTTTGATATTTTGAAGCTTGAGCAAGACTTACAATTCGTTGGATTTGTGGCTCTTGAAGATCCGCTTAGGCCATCAGCCAAGCGTACAGTTGCTCTGGCAGAAAAACTCGGCGTGGCAATAAAAATACTTTCCGGAGACAGTCGCGAGGTAACCCAATATGTAGCACGCCAAGTTGGCTTAGTTGATAGTGAGCATGGTATTTATACGGGAGAAGAGATAGATAAACTGTCAGATGACCAGCTAGCCAAAGTAATTGAAAATAACAGCGCATTCGCAAGACTAAATCCCGAACAAAAGTATCGCATCATAAGGTTACTAAAATTACACGGCAATGTAGTGGGCTATCAGGGTGATGGAATCAACGATGCTCCAGCATTAAAGCTAGCTGACGTAGCAATCGCGGTTAATAATGCGACAGACGTGGCTCAGGAAAGTGCGGACATACTACTGCTCAGAGATGACATAGGGGTCATTGTCAACGGAATTAAATATGGCCGGGGGATCTTCAGTAACATTAATAAATACATTAGATTTACTTTTGTTAGTAATTGGGGGAACTTTTTTGCTCTATCAGCGCTGTATCTAATGTCGGTATCTAACCTGCCCATATTACCCGTTCAGGTTTTGTTAACGAGCCTACTAACAGACTTGCCTTGTATCACTATAGCCACAGATAATGTTGATGTAGTAGAACTACAGCGGCCTAGTAAGTTTAATATCCATTCGTTGATGTTTATATCTATGTTTCTCGGTACTATCACGGCAGTATTTGAAATAATGTACTACAATCTTATAAAAAGCCATTCTGCCGGTGTTGCAGCCACGGGATTATACCTATTCTTAACATTTACCGCCCTTATAGTCATATTTTCAATTCGTAACAAAAGTCATTTTTGGAAGGCTCCTAGATTGTCCGTGCCAATGAAGTTGGGCTTTGCAATCATTTCGGTAGTGTCAATAGCATTGGTCTATATCCCGGCAACGAAAAGGTTACTTTCCTTTTCCCACTTCTCATTAGAGCTAATCGGCATTACGGCATTAATGACAGCTATCTACTTCTTAGCGATGGATACCGTTAAAGTCTGGTTCTATAAGACGAATCTAGTTAAAGAATGACAAAAACTACTTCAGCATTATGCGAATACCAAATGCAGCAATCACAGTGTAAAAAATTGCACTACCGGTCTAAGTCCAGCAAATTCGGTCTAGTTGATTCATGTTTGTAATTGAGAATTGGCGACATAATAATTAGAAATGTGCTCGGGGAGTCTTACCTGAAAAACCCCCCCGAGCATATTTCTAGCTACACCAATTTCTTTAAATATATTTACGGTTGATCTATAACATTCCATATTTAACTGGACTATGGTTTCTAGAACATGGTATTCCCCGGGAAGGTCGTTCCTGAACCGGTCGCACCAATCACGGTTACCTAAGACAGTTTTGTTAAGCTAGCTGCTTAGGGTTGTACTGGTATTTTCTCAGTCCGGCACCTCAGTAGCATCCACTACTGTTGCAGCGATAGCTTTAGGTTATATGGCCTGTTTGGCTTAGTAGGCTAAACTTACCGCGACCTCTAGGGCAGCGGTAACGGTTTTAGTAGACTACCGGGTTAGAATGATGACATTCTGGCCGGATTAGTTTTTCGGGGCCAAACTGCCCATCTTAAACGTTTTTAATCTTTGCTTCACTTAATATTTGCTTTAGTGTGTACATGTCTATGATTGTCCTTCTTGCTATGAACCCTTATCAACTGTTTTAGATTACCCATAAAATATGGGTGCATAAGTTCAGAAACATATTGGATTCCTAGCTAATAAGTTAGGGGGATCAATCGTGTCCCATGAGTTGGTATCTAAAACAATCTTTATGTATGGCTTTGTGACGGGTGATGCTCGTAATGCTATGAACATAGAAGACATAACCCATCATAAAGATCGTAAGGTTATTGAGCCCAGAGTAAAAGTACTTAATTTCTTTGACTGTTATGGAGCTAACGCTACCAAGGAGGCATTTGCAGATAAAGTTGAGCATGGATTAAGGAGTCAAGCGTAAATGCAGGCACATTTAGTTCGGGGAACAGATAGCGAGCTGGCAATTCATGACGTGATGTTCAAGCTCGCAGAGCGACTTCGGAATAAATTTGGAGCTGAGCGTGTAAGCGCAATGCAGATGGTTGGCCAAAAGCATGCCATGGGGGACGATGTTTTCTTGCATACCGTTCGTGTTCCAAAATCTACTCAAAATAACCCAATCTCTTGAAAACTTACCCGAAAAATAGGCGCGTTATTAAGTCTAGTTAACTCTACTTATATAGATGTATTGACTGCCTATCTATGGGAACGGTTTTGCTAGAATAGTAAGCGATGACTGACAAAATTGCATCCGAGCAAATTGAAGATATCATTAATCAATATAGCGGTTGGAAGTACGACTTATTAAGCCGTCTCCGGGTAATTATTGACCTTCCCGGTTCCGGGATAGTCGAAGAAGTTAAGTGGAAAATGCCAAGCAACCCAAAGGGTTTGCCTGTCTGGTCTCATCACGGAATTGTCTGTATTTTGCAGACCTTTAAGAATGATATTAAATTAGTATTTTTTCAGGGTCCCCACCTAAGCGATCCAAGCAAACTGTTTAACGCTCGTTTAAAAGGTTCCACTCGGGCAATTGAATTTCACGAAGGTGATAACGTCGACGAAGCGGGGATCAAGGCGCTGGTGGCGGAGGCCGTAAAATACAATATTAATAGATCAATCAACCATTCGGCCGGTACTAGACCGTAAAAGCATAGATGATGCTACTAATATAGGCGATCATATGTTTTAGATCGATTAGGCAACTACCGATAGTACTTTGTTCTCCAGCAGGTTATACAGCCAGTCCAGTCCATTGTCGGTAAATTTCTGAACCGCCTCGACCAGACTGCGTTGAGGGTGCTTAATTAGCTTTTCCTCTTTTGCCTTCTCGATTATCGGCTTTAAGTCCCTGACCGCATCGTCTGTTACATAAGCCAAAATTACACGAGCCGCCAACCGTCGTTGTGTCTCGCTTTCGGGGCGAAGAAAAACACTTACCAGACGTCTTACTTCACGATCCGACAATACAGCTTCGAGCGTATTGTTGATCATGTAACCCCCCAAATATTTACCGATTTCGGCTTTTCTTGAACCCTTGGATTTAGCTGCCCCTTCAAACATAACTTTACGCCGGATAAAATCGTGCTGTATGTTTGATAGTTCGACGACTCGGAACTCGTTCGGGGCGTTTAGCTCAATTGCCTGCCGCGGAACAATGCCGGCGCAAGCTAAAACAACTGTCGTAAATTTATCTCGTGAATTTTCAGGAATTGCCGGGCCGTAAAAGTTATTATGATACCGATCGTGTAGCCAGCGGGGCATAACTTGCCCACGGCAATACCTGACCGCAAGCCCCTCAATTATTTCGTCATGAGCATTACCGGTAGTATCTATGGTGTCATCGTTAAATCCTAGTGACTCACTTTTACGAGGATGAAAATGATGGTGATAGTCTTGCCGGCCCAGAATGAAATCGTTTGGGTTAGTGAGTATGGGGAGAGGCAAAAAACCCGTTACCCGATCGACTGGTGTAATTTCAACCCCGTTAGGCATAAAGATTTTTGTTTGTTGGCCTCCAAGCTAATAGTAAAAAGTATAATTTATAAATGCAAGTGGAATTTAGTCAAAAGCGCTTTCATATCCGATATTTACTGCTATTATTAGTCAATAACCCTTAAACGAGCCTAGATTTTATGCCAGAAAGCCCTGAAAGCAAGTACTTTATATCAACATCCAGCGAAAAAGCATGCGAGACGACGACTATCTACCAGACAGACTCCAACTTAACGGGTTTAGCACTGGCGAACGAGGTAGTTCGTATGCGGAGGGAAGATTCGGATTATTATCAGGGTGAGGTAAAAAAAGTGTTGGCTCTTGGACTACAGGCTACAAAACCACTGACCGCCGAACTTAGGCCGGCGACGATTGGCGAAGTACGTTCCGCGATAGGTAGTTTTATGAAATATATTGCCTCAGCTTCGAGGAGTGGCTTTTTTATGACCGACAATGCCTCGCGGGAAATTAAAGATATATTATTTGATGAAATGGCAAAATCGGAAGCCGAGAAAGTCAGCGGTTTAGAGTTTTTGGGAATAGAACCAACGCGAGACAATGAAGACTATACGATTGACGAAAACACTCTCAAGACCGGTTTCTATTTGTAGTGCAGTCAGTATGACGTTTACTTTGCTGACGTAATTTTAATCGTTTCACGTCTGTTTTTTGTCGGCCGGCAGGTGGGTTTTCTAGCCTCCGGCTGCTTGGCCGGCCAATACGTGGGGATAATTAAAGGCAGGGGCCTTAAGTCTATATTGAGCTGTGCGGCGGCGGCGAAGCTCTGCTAATAACCGATACGACGATTCTTCGGGAACGCTTATCCGTATGCTTAAAAAAGTAGTTGGGCATCTTTATTTATTCATAAGCAATTTTTATTCCTTAAATTCCATGTTAAAAATACTGCATGTCTTTAGAGAACTACACTAGGTACATAAGACTCGTTAAGGACCGGGCTGATTCTTTAGTTTTGGCCGGCGGGATGCTAATGGCTAATTTACTTGATCCGGAAGCGTTAAGCGTCCATGTCAATACCCCGTTAATTAAACAAGCCGCACTGTCGATATCATCAGCGTTGCCGGCGCCGGACATATATCCGAACTCGCCGGGATATCTGAATATACCCTGGCAAGTCGGCTACTCTGTTTTAAGTTTGGAGTTTGCCCGAAAAACTGCCTCTCGCAAGCAAATCGGCGCCGTGGCCTTAGGATCTCAAATTGCCGCTAGTGCCGCCGACTATGCAATCGGTCAGACGGGATTCATAAATGCCGCTGAACGAGCCCAGCCCAATAACGGCGCTTCAGCTATGGCAATTGCGATATTGGTCATGAGCGCGCTTGATCGAGCCCGTACAGCTTCATCGACGAGGGCAAGATATTTATGGAATATCGGCACTTTGGGGTTTGTTAGTTCGATGACAGCCGGAGCATATTTGGTCGAGGGCAGAAACGGCGCTAAGTTGGATCTGGTAGCTCATAGCCTTGGTGCGGCTGTCGGCGCCGGAGGGTTTATGTGGCAAAGCCATAAAAACAAACGCCGGCAAAACTATAAATCGGCGAATCCAACCGACTTGTTACCGGCTAGATAGAGTTGACGGCTATGGTATTCCCGGACAACGTTAGGTTAGCGTGATTCATATTAGAGCAACAAAGAACATTTAAGTCGACCGGCCGCTTAAATAAAACAAACATGCGAAAAGCGTTACCCAAAAACCGGCTACCAGCTAATAATTGCGCATTAAACCATTGCTTAGGCCAGGAGTATGCCGTTTTTAGATACTTCCGGTTCGGTGCAGAGATTACGGTTCCAGCAGCAGGGGCGACGTTCGCCTGACTCCAGTTTAGAAATAGCGACCTTAACTCTTCGGTTCCGGGTTTCCGTGTTGGCGGTCGATCTGATCCAGCGAACCCACTCCCAACGGGCCAGAGGGGTAATTATTATCCAGAGCTGATGAGCTTTTGGGCTGGCCGCCAAGGATTTTTTTAGATATGAAGGTACTAATGGCTCGGTCCAGTTATTTATCGGAATAAGAGAGACGCTTACCCGATCGCCGGACTTGACAGCGGCGGCTGTCATTAACTCTTTGTCTAGCTTTAACCAATGGCTCCAATTGCCGTCCGGTTCAAGCGGACTCTCAAAACCGGCGCCATTAATTGATCCTTTGACCATTGTCTGGCCGCGAGAAGGCAACTTGGAGCTGGCCGTTTGTGGCAGGTGAAGAATAGTCCACGACCCGATGTTATATAGTTTGGTTTGGAACGAAATAGCTGACATTATTATTCCCCTATCAGTCTAATGTACACTATTTACTCAAGAGTAGGAGTAAGGAAAATTTTCCGGTGGAAAAGTATTGTTAATTAGCCTTTTTAAAATTCGGCTAGATTAGTTTAGAATTAAGTAACCGCACATTCATAAAGAATTAACCTATTACTCAGAATATGAGAATAATCTGAGTAATAAATGATTCTAAAGCGAGAAGCATTACTTTAGTATTAACTTTAAGGAGAAATGCGTAAAGGATTGACGGATTGAATAACTCTCGACTAAACCGTTAATCATATATATCTGTTTATGGCTAAGACTACCAAATCAAAGCAAACCAAAGCGCCGGCCAAAAGCCGAACGAAGACCAAGTTCGATACCTGGAATAATTTAAGTCCTTACGCCAAGAGCCCCAAGGACAAAAAGACAATTATCTGGCATCGCATTAAAAACTATTGGTTTAACCGTAAGGGTGCGATCAAGCTTTTAAAGATAGCCGGCATCGGTATTGCCGGGATGTTCGTGATCATGGTGGCGCTAGTGCTTTATTTTATTCATTCAACGCCGCATATCAGCAACCTGTACGCTCAAAAGCTTGGCGGTAGCATTACTTTCTACGATCGAACAGGAAAGACCGTGCTCTGGCAAGATTACAGCGACATTAAACGGGTGCCGGTAAATTCTAATCAAATAGCCAATTACATGAAAGAGGCGACTGTCGCTATTGAGGACAAACATTTTTATACCGACAGCGGATTCAATGTTACCTCGATTATCCGGGCCGGATTGCATGACGTTCTTCATCTGGGACACGGGCTACAGGGAGCTTCGACGATTACCGAACAGGTGGCTAAACTAAATGAGGGTTGGGCTGACCCGCTGACCATTCCGGAAAAGATTAAAGAAATAATTTTAGGCGCGGAACTGTCCAGCCAGTTTACTAAATCCCAGATTCTCACAGCTTATTTGAATATTGCGCCATATGGCAACATTGAATACGGCGTGCAGTCGGCCTCCGAAGACTATTTCCACGAACCGGCATCCAAGCTGAGTCTGGCTCAAGCTGCCTTTATGGCTGCCATTCCCCAGGCTCCGACCGTCTACTCCCCTTACAGCAGTCCGCAGTTTAATCCGGCGGCCAGCGTTAACTATTTTGACCCGAGCGCTTTACTTGCCAGACAACACTATGTACTGGATCAAATGGTGTCGCTTAATTACATAACACCGGCGCAAGCTGCTGCCGCCAAGGCGGTAAACATACTTGGGCAAGTACAGCCCCTGACGCCGAAGTTCCAGAATGTTCAGGCCCCGTATTTTGTTTTGGCGGCTAAACAGCAACTGGAAAAACAACTGGGCACCAGAATTCTGAAAAGCGGCGCCTGGAAAGTTATCACTACGCTGAATATTGCTCAACAGAATGAAGCCCAGAACCTAGTCCAAAATAATCTCTCCAATGTAATGCTCGACGGAGCCGATGAGGAGGCGATGGTTGTCGAGAACGTGCCGACTGGCCAGGTAACCGCTCTGATCGGCGGAGTGAACTTTAATAATCCGGTCGACGGGCAGATTAATTACGCTATGATACCGATCAACCCCGGTTCGACCTATAAGCTATACGACTACACGGCACTAATTAACGACAACAACAATGTCGGTGCCGGTAGTGTGCTTTATGACGTCCAACAGCCGCTACCCGGCTATCCATGTACCAATAAGGCGTTGCCGTTAAACGGAGGTAACTGCCTGTATGACTACGATTTTCAATATCCGGGGCCGCTGTCGCTGCGTTATGCCTTAGCCGGCTCACGCAATGTTCCGGCCGTTAAAGCGATGCTGATAAACGGCGAACAAAAGACCATTAGCTTATCGGAAAAGATGGGCTTAACCAATGGCTATAACTGTTATGCCAATAGCGCCCAAACAATCAAGACGACCTGTTATGGTTCGGCGGCGATCGGCGAGGGTGGCTATCTTGACCTGTATCAGAATGTCAATGGATTTGCGACCGACTCCCGGCTAGGGAACTATATACCGCAGACTTTTATTCTAAAGGTGACCAATGCTTCGGGCCAGGCTGTCTATCAATGGAAACAACCTCAACCGAGCCAAGTCGTCAAACCGGATGCCGCCTACATCATTGACAATATCCTGAGTGATCCAAACGCCAGTTATCTACCGGGAAGATGTAGCGCCACTAACTGTACGCCGATTTCCAGCTTCGGCTGGAAGTTCCAGCACACTAACGGTTGGGACGTTGCCATTAAAACCGGCACTTCCCATGGCGACGAAACCGGTCTCATGATGGGCATGACTACTCAGTATGCCGTCGGTAGTTGGGTCGGCTATCATACAGCTACCAAGCCGCTAATATCTCACTATGGCGGACTCGAGGGATTAACTGAGCCTTTAACCAGGGGGATGATAACCTACTTAACAGCCAACCAGAAACCGGTAAATTGGCAGCAGCCGGCGGGCATTAAGCGTCTCCCGGCTTTCGTCGTCAACAATCCCCCCGCACAAGTATTGGGGCATTACTACGGTTGGGTCTATCCGAGTCCTTCAACCGACCTGTATCCTTCTTGGTATACCGGTAATCCGTCGCATAGCGGAGTAGTTATCGATAAAGTCTCCGGACTACTGGCGACCTCCTGTACGCCGCCGCTGGCCAAAGAGTACATATCATCGATTTCTGCGTTTTCGATCGACACCTTTTACAATAGCAATAATCTCAGCGGCTCAATTCCAAAGGCCAGCGATAATATACATAATTGTTCCGATGCCGGGCCGTCAATTTCGATTACCAGCGTTACCTGTGACGACGTAAACGGCAAGGACAATTGCTCAGTCAATATTACGGCCGATCGCGGGACCTATCCGTTATCCGGTGGTTCGTATATAACATCCCCGGCTGGTACCATCACCTTTATGGATAATGGACAATCGGTGGAAATCGTTGACATTCCCGCAAACACCAGTCCATATCAAACGTCCGTCCAAATTAACGGGTTACCTAACGCCAGTACGCTAACCGCCAGAATTGTCGACAGCGTCCTCTACAGTAATACTTCGGCCCCGGTGTCAATTAATACTTCCTCGACCACCTCACCTCAACCATCGACTTCCACGCCTAGTCCCGCTCCTACCACGTCACCGACCACTACTCTACCTTTGACCAACACTAACCCGTGATTCGCTAGCCGGTTAAAACTTAAAAAATTAGTCGAAACATCAAACGCTGCCCATAGTCCAACCGGTCTTGGTTGGATAAATATACCTTATGCTTGCCGGGAAAGTCTTTATTAATGTTGCCAGTCAATTCAACGAAAGGCCAGAGAATAATCCAATTGTTACTTCGCCAAAATAAACGCCAAAGTGTATAATCAGTGTTTTAGTTGACGTGCTCAACAGTCGGCCAATACAATAAACTGACTCGTCATATTAAAAACTAAAATCTCCGAAAGGGATCTTTGCCGTGCCTCAAGTTGTCAATCAGCCAAAACGCGCTACCAGTCACTGGTTTATTCTAATACTTTTGGCGTTGGCTCAGTTTATGGTGGTTTTAGATATATCGATTGTCAACGTTGCCCTGCCATCGATTCAGCGGGCGTTCAGTTTGAGTAACTCCAATTTACAGTGGCTGATAACTGCGTATACTCTGGCCTTTGGTGGTTTTTTGCTACTAGGCGGTCGCACTGCCGACTATTTCGGCCGGCGCATAACCTTTTTAAGTGGCGTAAGTGTTTTCGCCTTGGCGTCACTAGCAACCGGTCTCAGTCAGTCTGGAACGATGATAATTATCTGTCGGGCGATTCAAGGACTGGCCGCTGCCTATATGTCTCCAGCCGCTTTGTCGATTGTTCTGGTTACTTATCGAGAGGGACATGAGCGCAACGTCGCTTTAAGCGTCTGGGGAGCGGTTGCTTCCGGCGGCGCAGCAGTCGGTGTCTTATTCGGGGGTATTATTACCCAGTATCTTTCCTGGAGATGGAATTTCTTTATCAATGTACCAGTAGGATTGTTTGTGGTGATTGCGTCGCTCAAAGTATTGCATCACCACAAAAGCGAAGCCGAACGTAAAAGTCTGGATTTGCCGGGAGCCATTTCCGGCACGCTAGGACTGATGTCGCTGGTTTACGCCCTGACCGAGGCACCGACTTACGGGTGGACCAGTCTCCGGATTTTACTGTGCCTGATTGCTGCCATCTGCCTAATAATCTTCTTTGTCTTAAATGAGGCGCGCAGTAAAGCGCCGCTGATGCCTCTGAGAATATTCCGAATCCGTAACATATCAGGGGCAGACGGGCTGATGGTCTTTTTGTCCGCCGGTCTATTCTCGGTGTTTTTCTTCACTACGCTTTATCTGCAGAATATTTTGCACTATACACCAATTAGGACGGGTCTGGACTTTTTAGTGGTGCCGGTCTGCATAACCATCGTAGCCGTTAATATTCCCCGTCTAATAAAGGTTATCGGACATAAACCGATTCTGGTTGTCGCCCCGTTATTCGTCAGCGGCGGACTGTTCTGGCTGTCGCAGATTCCTGTTAATGGTAACTTCTGGGCGAATGTCGCACCGGGGATAATGATTATGGGTCTGGGCATGGGCGGAATGTTTGTTTCGGTTACCATCGCCGCTACGTCCGGCGTGCCGCACCATGAAGCCGGGCTAGCTTCCGGATTGCTTAACACGGCGCAACAAGTCGGCGGAGCGATCGGCCTGGCGGTCTTAACGGGTATTTTGGCCAGCTCCTCATCATCTTACATAAAGTCGCTTAAGCTGCATGCTGCACCTAACGCCACACAAGTAGCCGCCGCTACCGTCCATGGCTTCCATGACGGCTATCTGGTAGCATCCACTTTTGGTTTGGCGGCGTCTTTGCTGGCTATTTTTGTGATCCGGATCCAAAAAAATAAAACCGATCCCAGTGACAAAGAAATTACCCTTGTCGCTTAAGTTTTGCAGTTGTCTGCCAGCTATCGATCAGGTTTAGGGCTTATAATAACTGTTATATGGCATTGATCTATTGGTTTTGTTCCGATGAACAGTTTCAACCTGAGACAATTCTCGAGCAGGCCCGGGTTATCGAACAGTCCGGCTTTGACGGGTTAATGTTGTCTGATCATTTTCATCCCTGGGTTGATGATGTCGGTGCGTCTGGTTTCGCTTATTCCATATTCGGAGCAATCGCTGCCGTTACCTCCAAGGTCAAAATAATGAGTGCCGTAACCGCTCCACTCTTCAGGTTTCATCCGGCGGTTATCGCGCAGGCGGCTGCAACCATTGACCGCCTGAGTGGCGGCCGGTTTGAACTCGGTATCGGTACGGGGGAGAATATCAACGAAGGTCCTCTGGGATTTATGCTGCCGGCGTATGCCGAAAGACAAGCTAGGCTAAACGAGGCTTTTGAAATAATTTCCCGGTTGTTGGCCGGCGAAAAACTGGATTTTACCGGCGAGTTCTACCAAACAAAAGCCGCCAAGCTGTATAGTCCGCCGGTTCATAAAATACCGGTTTTTCTGGCTGCTGGCGGGCCTAAAACCGCGGCAGCAGTGGCAAATGGTTACGATGGTCTCATGGTCAGCGTTAAGAATCCAGAGGAAACATTAACCAAGGTCATTGAGCCGGCAAAGCAAGCGGTCAGTGCTTTAGGAGGAAACCAATTAGTAAATAGTATGAAAATTGCGGCGGTTTCCTGGTCGATTTATGCTAAAACTGACGAAGAGGCGTGGCAAGCGGCTAAATCGCAACGCGGCCTTCGGGCTCCGGGGAGAGATGAGGCAATCGATCCGCTGCAGCTGCAACAAGCCGCCGATCAATTACCGCGCGAAGATATTATTTCCCGCTATAATAGAGTTGCGAGCGTCGACGACTACCGCCAACTATATGGTCCGCTGATTAGCGAACTGCATGCAGATATCGTCGGCATTCAAACCACTTCAATTAATCAGATTGACACCATTAAACTGTTAGGCCGGGAGTTGTTGCCCGCCCTGCGTAGTCTATAAAAGGAGGCAAATTATGAAAGTAGGACTGCAAATCAACCGGTTTGACTTTCCGGGCGGCGAGAATAAAATCGGCGAACACTTACGCTTGATCGCACAAGCAGCCGAAGACAGCGGTTTTGATAGCTTATGGGTAATGGATCATTTTTTCCAGCTACCAGGGATCGGTGTTTATACCGACCCGATGCTTGAAGCCTATACTGCATTGGGGTATCTGGCCGGAGTTACGACTAAAGTCAAGTTGGGCACGATGGTCACCGGCGTAATTTACCGTGAACCGGCCGTACTAATAAACGCGGTTACGACCTTGGATGTGGTTTCTGGCGGCCGGGCATACTTCGGTATTGGCGCCGGCTGGAACGATCAGGAAGCCAAAGCATTGGGTCTGTTGGACCCACTGAGTTCAAAACGTTTTATCCGGCTAGAGGATACGCTTAAGCTGGCTCTTAAAATGTGGTCGGCGGATTTTTCGCCGTTCAAAGGCGAAATATATGACTTACCCGAACCTTATTTATCTCCACAGCCAGTCAGCCGGCCGCACCCGCCGATTTTGATTGGCGGCGGTGGCGAAGAAAAAACCTTACGTTTTGTCGCGCAGTACGCTGATGCCTGCAATTTGTTTGCACGAGATATGGAACAGCTTAAACACAAGCTGGAAGTTTTAAAAGATCACTGCGTGAAACTCGGGAGAAACTACGATGAGATCGAAAAGACCTGTCTTGCCGGCATTGATATTTCTTCGGCGGCAAATAGTAAACCCGATACGCTTAAAGCTAAACTGGACGAACTGAAGTCCTTGGGCGTCGAGCACGTCATTTATGCAAACAGCAAAGATGCTGACGTTTCCTCCTTTGATAAGTTCTCTACTATAGTTGAGTACATTCATGATCTTCATTAGCTTTAACTCAGCCATACAGCAGAGTGTGTTAGAGAACGATGGGTTTTAACGCCAGTTTAAAATCGTCTCAGGCGGCCGCTCAGTATTTGGAAATGCGCGGCTTTGAAATTATCGAGCTTAATTTTCGCCGTTCAAAGTTCAGAATAGATATTATCGCTAAAAATAAAGGGATAATCTGTTTCGTGTTCGTTAGGTTAATTGACTTTGCCGCGGCGCCATCCGATTGGACTACCACTAGCCAGTTGGTACACATGAAATTGGCAGCCGCCAGATGGATAGAGGAAAACGAATATCTGGGACCGATTAACTATGATTCGATTGAAATGGACGCGGACAGCCAATCGATTATTAGCTTCAGCGAAGGTTTTATCTAAGACTAACGCCGCAGCAATAAAGCAGAGAAATTCTGAACTGACCAAACCGGCAGAACAGTGCTCAAGCAGAGGTATTTTTCGAGGGCGTAATTATAAAGTGAACCGATCAAAGTTATAAAACCAAAAAGACAATAACTGCATTAGTGGCGCCTGATCTTTTTTATCGGCTTACTTACGCCAATAGCGGCCTAGGCCCTCCGGTTTATTATTTGCTCGCCTGGTCAAAAGTTATCCTGTTGCCCAATACGGGTCGTGGACGGTGAGCACGTATAGGATGGACAACAGACCATCATAATGTTATAATAAAGTAATGACAGAGAGACGTAATGTTCCCGGTGATCATCTGCTACCGGTTACAATAGACATACCACCAAAGCTGGATCCGCGCGAATGGAACGAGATCGCCGGAAACCTCTTTAATGAGATCAGGGGTCAAGGATTGCCGGTTAGCTGTGGGCTAGGCGACGCCGATCGCCTGAAATGGGTGAATGACGAACTCGGGCACGCCACCGGTGACAGGTTTCTGCAAGCTATTGAAACAACTCTAGACGTTAGGCACAATAGTGCTGAACTTTTGGCTTCCGGCCGGTCCTTCGGTCGCCGGGTAGGCGGCGATGAATTCAAGCTGTTAATCGTTGCCGACAGCCAAGGCGCCGAAGCTTATAAAAAAAGAGTTCTGGCCGGAGTAACTAGTTACTTAAACTTACCGGAAAATCGGCAAATAAAAGATATAGGAGCCGGACTTAGCCTGGGCATGGCCACCGCTAGTCCAGATGATAATGTTTCCTTCGAAGAGTTAATGCACCAAGCCGACCAGGCGATGTATGCCGAAAAACGCAAACTGCTTGAACTGAACCGAAAGCAGCGGATCGGAGCCTTTGTTATGAATGAGGTCGGCAGGTTATTCGGAGTATCGCCTCAGGTTTATGCCGAGCGGGTTAGAAACTTTTCAGATAAAAAATAGACAAGCATAAGCTTTTGCGCAATAATCAGAAATAACTAACTAAAAAGCAAAGTAATGACTATGCGGCGCCTAAGTAGCGGAGTTTCTTATGATGAGGGTCTGATTGAGACCGGAAAGATCGATCTAAGGCGGCTGGAACAAGAATATCAAGCCCGGCTGGGGTGGTTCCGGGCAGCATTTGCCGCGAAATTGATGATGGCTGGGATTGTTGAACCCAATGAGCCCCAGGCTAGCTGGCAAATGTTTTACGATGAATCTCCGGACGAAGAGCCTCTACGGTTATTTTTGCCCAATCATGAGCTGGACAAAGTGCCCTGTATCAGCAACTATCTCGGCCGATTCGTATTAATGATTCAAGACCGCCGGGGAGTGAGCGAAGGCAATAACTCAGGCGACCCGGACATAAGAATTATCAGTAATGAAATACTGCTCGATAATCAATTGGAGCCGTACTGCTTCGCTCAGGATATTCATATCGGCGCCGGCGCAGAGCTGCCCGGGTATTCAATTGGTTACTCTTCTCTGCGGAACGAAGCAAATACGACCGGCGGGACGGACCGCAAGGATAGCGCCGATAATCTGGCTGGGGCAACAAGATTTCAGTTGAATGACACCGGTCTGTCGATTCAAGAAGGCGCCCGGTCGATATCGGGTAGTTCAAGCGATTCCCCGATAAGCTACCTCAGCGTTAATGCCGCAGCTAATGCTGAACGCCCGGAGTCGTTAATTCTGGGTCTGAGCTTACTAGAAGAGGCTAGCGAGCTGCTAGACTCGGTAATCGATCAAAACCCGGTATTTTGTTCTGATCGACTGATCGTTGACTAACTAAGCGGACCTAGGCTCCGTGTCTTTTAAATGTTTTAATTCAGTTTTGGTTTGTATCACTAGAGTACCGAAACCAACAACCACCACACTGAAAATGACCAGCAGCAGCGGCAAACCGACCGCATCCAGATTATGAATCTTGATGCCGGTAGCAAGGCTGGCGCCGGCAAACAGCGGCAAGACCAAACTAAAGATGCCCCCTAGTATAAAAGCCAGACCGCCCCAGGTAAGTGTATTGCCGGCGGTTTTCAAAGCGATGCGTCTGACCGCGTCGGATTTTAGGCCGCGGCGGATGGCAATTAGCCCAAACAAACCCCCGGCCAGCATTTGCATGATCATTGTGCCGATGCCGAAAACGGCGCCCGGGATCCAGGCAAATGCCGCCGAATGGGTCGCCGGCGCTAAAACGGTGTAGATAATTAAGGCGAAGGCGCCAAAGCCCCAACCGGCAATAAAACCGTGTACCGCCGGCATCCACGGCCGCGGGTCATTGAGCCAACTTTCGGTGGGACTGTTATCTCCTTCATGGTGGGCTTTAATAAATGGCAAATCAAAATGCAGAATCGTTTTACGCTTAACGATGTACACTCCGGCTAAGGCCATCAGTAAGCCAACAATCAGGTAGATGATATTATTCAAATAGGTGATTGTATACAGCCGGCTCAGTCCCAGATAAGCAAGTTCGCTAGCAATAGCCCGCTGAAGAGCGAAAGCCAGCGAAAAGACCATTCCGGTTTTAATACCTTTTTTCGTGGAGTAACTACCTATGGCGTAGCTGAAAGTGATCGGCCAGGTGTGCTCATCGGGCGTAATTCCGTGAACTATGCCTAAAATCAACGCTGTAAATACAATAGTCGTCCAACCCGCCAAATGAGAGGGGTTCCATAAATTAAGTGCCAGATAATGTAGTATCACAAGCATAGTATGATGGGCTATTTGCTATGATATTGCAAATTAGTTGCAATTTTATATACAATTGCAACTAAGATGGATCAACAAAAGAGCACGGCGTCCCTTCGCCAATATCTTAAAGCCAGCGGCTATAGTTTTACTAAACAGCGGCGGAAGGTATTCGACTGCTTGATTCTTAATCATCCGATAGCAATGCATGAGCTACTAATCAAGCTTAACGATTCCATGGACCCGGTAAGCGTATACCGGACGATTGACTTGTTCGAAAAACTCAATATAGTCCAAAGAATCAATTTTGGCTGGAAATACAAACTTGAATTGACAGATAACTTCGTTAACCACCACCACCATCTGTTATGTTTGGGCTGCGGCAAAGTGATTAACATAAACCAGGCCGAGATCGAGACGTTTATCGGTTATACCGCCGCCAAACAAGGATTTTTAGCGTCTTCGCATCAACTGGAAATACAAGGGTATTGCCGCAGTTGCCTAACCGAAGCTAAAAAAACGGTTAATAGGAGAGTTGTCTAACAGCCTCCGTGTTCAAGGATAGCTACCGGGTTCAGTCCGAAAGTCCAACCGTAATACAGCGAAGCGATGGCATAGGCATTGGTTTCGAGTGGCGCACTGATTGTCGGCGTCGAATCCTGATTAGCAGCATTGCCATCCAGGCAGATGGCGGCGACAACTTGAGCCCCTGTTGGGGTATAACCTAGCTTCATAACCGTCGGCTCCAGGGCTGCCATTGCTTTCCAGTCGTTGACATTGATTGCTCCGTTGGAACACTGGATTGGCGACGGATCGCCGTTAGACGAATAGCTTAACGGTTCAGAGCACTCGGGGATTTTAGGCGGTACCGTAGCTGGGATTAGAACGGCGTAATCATTTCCCGCTTGCGTATAGCTGGAACTTCCCACCGTTCCGGGTACCTGCCTGGCGGCAACCGAAGACAGAATTAAATAAATAACCGAGACTACAATAATAAGCAAAATAGTCGTCGCGGCCAGCAGTGCGGCGGTTAGTTTTGAGCGAACATTCTTTAATTGGGGCATAATCTGATTACTTGACGTATTTTAACATGTGTTCTCAACGGTCACTCTTTTGAATGCTATACTTGAATAAAAATGCTTTTGGTAATTTTGATTTTTGCCTTTATCGCCGTCGGCGGCGGCCTGACTTGGTATTTGCTAGCCAAAGATCAAGGTAAGAAAGAACCGATAGGAGCGCTTTGGCTGGTTGCCGGATTCGGAGTGTTGGCTGCGGTTGTTTCAGCCACCGCCGAACACTTTTTGATTCCCCAACGCTACCTGTCGCCGTTAGGCGGCCAGCCGCTGACCGATGTGCTGATAGGCGTTTTGGCGGTCGGCGCGATCGAAGAGTGTGCTAAATTTATTCCGGCGGCTCTTTTTTTGTGGCACAAACCCTATTTCCGCAACCATGTTGACGGGGTGATCTACTTCGCAATTGTCGGCTTGGCTTTCGGCATACCCGAGAATATTCTTTATAGCATCCAGTACGGAGCTAAGGCCGGCGCAGCCAGACTACTCCTTGATCCGTTGTTTCACGCGTCGGTTACGGCAATGGTCGGGTACGCCCTCGGCAAAGCAAAGGTCGACCAGCGCTCACTGGGCAAAACGGTTTTGACCCTACTGGCCGCTATCCTGATACATGCCCTTTATGATTTCGGACTGTTTTCACGCCAGCCGATACTGCTCGCTACATCAGCGAGCTTGTCGGTGGCCCTGGCTTTCGGACTGTTTGTGTTTTTTATCCGCGCTAAAGAATTGGACAGAGAAGACGGGTTAGCTGTGGTGGGGCACAATAATTTCTGTAGAAGCTGCGGCCAACCGAACCCCAAGCATTATCTTTTTTGCACTCACTGCGGCGCTCATGCTTAAATACGATTAACGGTTTAAAAATATATGAACAATACTTGTCCAGAGTGCGGATTACCGATAGATAACGGCGTAGCTTTTTGTGGTAACTGCGGCCATCAGTTGTCGAACCATCCGTTTTATCCGGACGGGTCAATCTTGCCTAGCTATGCCTACGAACAGACGGTTCCGGAGGTCGACAAGAGTGAAAGGCTGGCCATCGCCGGTCTGATCATTGCCGCCGTGGCGCTAGCCTCGGCTATTTTCATTCCATTGGCTGCTTTAGTTCTAGGTCTTGCCGGTTTAATTATGGCAACCATTGCTCGCACCCGCTACCGCCACGCAATTTCTCTGGCGGCGATTTTTCTATCCGTGGCCGCGCTGTTGTCGGGTATTGGCGTTTGGGCATATGCGGTTAATAATACCCCGGGGCTTAAGCTGGCTGAAGGCAAAGCCGTCCCGTCATCCAGGCTGGTGGGTATTAATACGCCTTGTTATAGCGTATCGATCGATAGCGGCCTGAATAATTACCATCCGAGCAGCTGTAATTTCAACGCAGCTTCCTCGGCCGAAGATCTCAGTGTTACCGCCGTAATGAATCCGAATATTACCTTGGCCAACTTAGACCGGACGGCCCCGTCGATATTTAAGCAGGCACTAACTTCCTCTTCTGACGGGGGAAATGTTGCCGGCCAGTCCGGTATGGGCGTGTTCGCCGGGAGTCCGGCGTATATAGAATACGTATCGAATGCGGTACAAAATACCAGAGGTATCTTTGCCATGGTTTTGAATCCTTCCTCAAGACTGGATAATGTTTATATTGTCGGCAGAGTCATCAAGACAGTTTATGTCCCGACCTTCGGTACCCTAGAAAGCGATTGGCAATGGAAATAAGCAGGCTTAAACTGCACAGCAGCGGTATCTTTGTTGCCTTAATCGGGCTATTGATTGCCGAAGCATTCATCAGTGTCAGCCAGAATTACGGCACTAACGCCCTTCAGTCCGCCGCCGGCGATTGGCTAAATAGCAACCTGACGCTTAAGTATCATCAAAACGGTTTATTTAGCTCGATAGGCGGGCTGTCGGTTTCTCCTAAGACCACAGCGAAACCGCTTAATCTGGCCGCCGAAATTACTGCCTCGGCGAGCGACCAGCTGCTCTTGGCGCAACTGTCAAAGTACAGCGCTAACTACCAATGAGCATAGGGATAAAAAGACCGGACGGCTATGTACAAAAAAAGCCTGTTTATAGGATATACTTAGATAGTTCTGTTTTCGGCCGGCGTCGTGGCGGAGTGGTTACGCAGAGGTCTGCAAAACCTTTTACACCGGTTCAATTCCGGTCGGCGCCTCCAGATAGTCAGGGTGAATGGAACAAATTTGCGCGAGTGGTGGAATTGGTATACACAAGAGACTTAAAATCTCTCGCCCGATAACGGCTTGCGGGTTCGAGTCCCGCCTTGCGCACCACAAGAATAAATGCTGGAATCACCAGCGGGTACGGGAAGATACATATCCCCGCTGTAATCTTTGTTCCGTCGATGTCATCTTAATCTAACAATGCAACCCCGGTCTCCTTTCGGAATATACCGACCGGGAAGGCGACTTCATTTAACTCAGATAAGCGGTCAATATGCTACGGAAGATTCCTCCTGCTCTTAAAGCATTAACGGTTTTCTAGTATAGTAGTTAAGCAGAAACTGCTAATCGGCCGAAAGATGGAAAAACAAATAAAAGCTAGATTTATAAATATCCGTTTGCTACTAGCTGGCTTGGCTGTGTCGGTATTATTGCCACTATTATTGCTTACCCGGGCGGCCGCGGAAACGGTTATTACCCAGGGATTTAACAGTTCGAGTTATTTGTCTTCGGGAACAATGGTCAGCCTTGCTAACGGCAGTTCGAACGACGTAGCTATAGCTAGCACGAAGAACGTCTCTAATCTTATTGGTGTCGTTGTTCCGAGTAATAACTCCCAGGTGGCGTTAGCCTCTGGTAGCGGGCAGTTGCAGGTAGCAACCAGCGGACTCGGCCAGGTGCTGGTAACTGACATGAACGGTAAAATTTATCCAGGTGACGAAATTACCGTTTCGCCGATAAACGGCGTCGGTATGTTGGCGACAACCAATGGCCAGGTGATCGGGACGGCCCAGGCGCCTTTCCCTAATTCCAGTGCCACCAGGGAAACGATCGCCACCTCCAGCGGCAAACAGACAGTTAATATAGGGGATATCCCGGTACTGATCAGCGTCAGTTACTATAACAAGCAGCCCCAAAAAACGATTATTCCTACGGCGATTCAAAATCTGGCTAACGCCATTGCGGGCAAGCCGGTTAAAACCCTGCCGATCATACTGAGCGCCGTTATTTTTGTCTTAACCCTTATTGCTGTCGTCAGCATAATCTATTCTTTGGTTCATGGCAGCATCATTTCCATTGGCCGCAATCCGATGGCCCAATCGGCGGTTTACCGCAACCTGTTGCAGTTATCGGCGCTGGTAGTCGCTATAATTGGAGTTGCGATGTTTGCCATTTTTATGATATTAACGAAGGTAAGCTAAGCGGGGTGGCATGAACTTATTTTTACAGATTTTTATCTACGTTGACGTCTTTATTATCGGGGTGGTATTTGCTACGGCGTTACGCCACGCTTATGCTCATTTCCGGCCTCATCCCGAGGCGGCGCATAATCAGGCAAAGCCTCAAGTTAAGCCTTCGCTGGATAAGGAGATGCGGACAGAACTGCTAGAGGAATCAGCAGCCAAGTACCGGCAGGTTCTGGAAAAGGAGGCGACCAAGCTGGGCGGTGAATTGGAGGTGACAGCCGAACGGATTAATACGACCGTCAAGAAGCTGGCGGCGGATGTAGTTACCAAGGAGCTGGAGGGTTTTCAGCAGTTGTTTAAGGATTATCAGGCAAGCGCATCGGCCGAACTGGAGGGCACTAAGGATCAAACCGAAGCCTATAAAAACCAGTTGAAAGCCAAAATGGAGGAACAGGTTGAAGCAGAAAAGCAGCGCCTGATTGAGCTGATCGACAACCGGCTGAGCGATTTAGTCATGTCTTTTTTAATTGAAGCTATGCAACACGAAATCGATCTAGGAGCCCAGGCGGACTATCTAATGAAGACCCTGGAAGACCACAAAAACGAATTTAAACAAGCGTTGAACCAATGAAGCTGAATTTGGGCGAGAACATAATTTCTCCGGCCGACTTAAGGTCGCTGATTGAAGAAGTTGAAGCCTATGCCGCCTATTCACGACACCGGCACATCCAGGCAAGAGCCGGGGCTAGGCCGACGAAAAACACCCCCAGGATTAGCGAAACCGCGAATGAATTCCTGGCGGCGAATAAACCGAAAGACGGGTATAAACTGCGTGATTTGGATAGGCTTATAGCCGAGCTGGAACAGCGCTATCACAAATCGCCTCAGGCCAGAATCACCCTGGCCGATATCGCCTCAACGGGCTTAAAGCTGAGCATAAGCAATTGGCTAAGACTTAATGTCAACGAATCGGTGTTGATTGATTTCCGCAGCGACTCGACTATCCTTGGGGGAATGATCGTAGTTGTCGGTAGCCATATTTATGATTGGTCAATGCGCCGCCAATTACTTGAGACTAAAAATAAACTAATTGATTTAGTGAGCAATAATGTTTGAAAACCGTAGGTTTCAGAAGCTGATCGAACAGGACAAGCTTAGTGGCGAAGTAGTTTCCACTAACGGCTTTATAATCGAGGTTAAGGGATTGAGTGGCGTCAGATTGGGTGCGCAAGTGCTGTTTGAGGACGGCCAGCGTGGACTGGTTCGAGAGGCCTATACTGACCGGGCTGTGTTGTTTAATATCGATTCAGAGCACATGGAGCCAGGTACGTTGGCGGTTGTGGAGAATGATTTATTGCAAGTACCGGTCGGCCAGGAGTTGATTGGACGGATAGTCACTCCGATGGGTGATCCGATCGATGGCAAGGGGCCGTTAAAAGCCCGTAAAACCTCAGGGATTTTCAATCAGGCACCGGGGATTATGGCCCGGAGCATGCTAAACCAGCAGTTGGCCAGCGGCGTGCCGGCGGTGGATATGTTTTTTCCGATCGTCCTCGGGCAGAGAATTGCCATTTTAGGTGATAGTAAATCCGGCAAAAGTACTTTTCTGAGCCAGTTGGCGGCCAACCAGCAGGGTAATGACCGGATAGTGGTTTATGCAATGATCGGCAAACGCAAAGTAGATATCGAGGCGCTGCTCGCCGGACTTAATGAGTCCAAAGCGATGGATCATACTATTGTCGTCATTGCTGACATTTTCGATTCTCTATCGTTGTCCTATTTGGCGCCCTATGCCGCTTGCGCGATGGCCGAAGAACTATGGTACGCCGGTCATGACGTAATTATTGTCTATGACGATTTGTCATCCCATGCTGAAGCCTACCGGCAGCTGTCGCTGATCCAGGAAGTTGATCCGGGCCGGGATTCTTATCCTGGCGATATGTTTTACTCCCATTCGTCACTGCTGGAACGGGCCGGCAAGTTAAAAACCAGCCAAAAAACGTTGACCGCCCTACCGGTGGTTGTTACGCCCAATGATGACATCACTGCTTATCTATCGACCGCGATTATGTCTATTACCGATGGCCAGATAATCTTTGATTTAAATGTTTTTCGCCAAGGCATCAGGCCGGCGGTGAATGCCGGGTTATCGGTATCCCGGGTCGGCGGTCAGGCTCAAAACGTGCGCCAGAAGCGTTTATCCGGTACGTTGTTCCAAAAAGTCGCGGCCTACCATCGGGCGGAGGAGTTTTCTCACTTTGGCTCCAACTTATCCAAAGAATCGGCTACCGATTTGAGGTTGGGCAAGCAAATTTACGGCGTACTTAAACAACGGCCAGATGAGCTGTACAGTTTAACGGTGCAGCAGCTGGTACTGGAAACGGTTCTGCTCGGCAACGCCCAGAGCGAACTGGATATTGACGGCCTGAAACGGGCGAGCAAAGAAAGTGAGCGGCAGATAAAAGACGACAAAGATTTCGACCGGATTGAGACCGAGCTTCTGAAACGTTTCTCATCGCCGCTGGCTGATACCGAGCCGGCGGGCAAACAAGAGGAGGGTTCATCATCCGATGCGTCGACCTAGCGCTATTCTAGAAGATACCGAGCAGGTAGAAACTGTCGAGGATTTGACCGGAGTATTTGAGTCTCTGGCGACCACTCAGATCGCCAAAGTCAAAAATAAAGTAGATATGTCCAAGGAGTTCTTTAATCTGTTGTGGGCTAAGTATGCTTCGTTGCGTCTGGACCCGCAGTCGCGAATTACCAGCCGGGCTCGTAGCAGCAATGGACGAATTGTTTTCGTGGTTATTTCCGCCGAAGCGGGCTTGTCCGGAGATATTGATCAACGTTTGATTGAAACGGTGCTTAGGGATTATGATCAGAAGTCCACCGATATTGTGGTTTTGGGTAGTCACGGCGCCCAGCAATTGATGCAGCGCGGAGTCCGCTATGTTAAGTATTTCCGGGTGCCCACTAGTGATAGCTATATCGACGTTAGTCCAGTCATTGAGGCAATTTCACCGTATGCTCAAGCTAAGGTTTATTACGAAGAGTATATATCGATTGGTGTTCAGGATATTAAATCGATCGATCTGATTCAGTCGATTCAAACAATGAGCAAAGACAGCGAAGGCAGCGAAGACATTATTTCCGAAAAAGACACGATCTTTGAGCCGTCGCTCAACGAAATTGCTGACATTATGGAGACGGCAATGATGAGCTTGGCGTTTTCCCAGGTGATTCTTGAATCGGGTTTGGCCCAGGACGCCAGCCGGTTTAATGCTATGGCGGTAGCCAAAAAACGAGCGTCGGAACTGGTGGGCCTCTATTCGATGGAATACAACCGGGCCAGACGCTCGCAAAACGACCGGCAAATGCGGGAAGTGATGGTCGCGCTGAAACGTAAAAAACATGAGCGGAGTAAATATGCCTGAGCTGGACAATGACCCCGATTACGTCGGTAAAATTACCGCCCTTAAGGGCTTGATGGTAGAAGTGGAAATCCTTGGCGCCAAGCCTACCGAAGGCGAACTGCTGCAGGTTGAAGGAATTAAGGATGTCCAGTTGCAAGTATCTTACTTTACGGATGACGGTGCGATTTGCGTCAACATCACCAACAATGTCGAGTTGTGCTGCGGGCTCAGTGTCAGCCGGACCAGGCATAAAGTCTCCGTGCCGGTCGGGCAGGAAACGCTAGGAAGGGTGTTTAACGCTTTGGGAAAGCCGCTTGATAACGGACCGGAACTGCAACATAACCGAAGAGTGGTCTCCGAGCCAAGCGGTATTAAATCCTATCGTAAAGCCCAGCAGCTGGAGTTACTGGAGACCGGGCTTAAAGTTATCGATTTTCTCACTCCATTCGTTAAAGGACGCAAGATCGGTATTGTCGGGGGCGCCGGCGTCGGCAAGACGGTGCTGACGATGGAAATGATCCATAACGTTACCCGAAACGACAAAAGCCTGTCGATTTACTGCGGCGTCGGTGAGCGGATCCGCGAGGGCAACGAACTTTACGAAACGCTGAAGGAAACGGATGTATTGAAAAACACGGTAATGTTCTTCGGTCAGATGGACTCTACGCCGGCGATCCGGTCAATGGTAGGCCCGGCGGCCGCCACGGCTGCAGAGTACTTCCGCGACGAGGAGGGCCGTGACATTTTATTCTTCGCCGACAACATATACCGGCATATTCAGGCAATGACCGAGATCTCGACTAATTTCGGCCTGATTCCGTCCGAGGGCGGCTATGCCCCGAACGTATTCTCCGAGCTGAGACGACTGCAGGATCGGTTAAGTTCTACCGAAAAAGGGTCGATTACTTCGGTTCAGGCAGTATATATACCGGCCGATGACTTAAGCGATCCGGCGGTACAGTCAATTCAACAGCAGCTGGACTCGGTGCTGGTACTCTCCCGGTCGATTGCCGAACAGGGGATTCGTCCGGCGGTTGATTTGCTAAAAACCACTTCATCGTTACTGACGCCGCAGATTGTCGGACAACGGCATTATGATCTGGTCTCGAAAGTCCAGGCGATAATGCAAAAATACGATTCACTTAAAAACATCATCGCGATTATCGGCGAGAACGAACTGTCTCCGGCCGATCGGCAGGATTACCAGAATGCCAAGAAGTTGATTACTTTCTTTTCGCAGGATTTTGCGGTGGCCGAGCATTTAACTGGCAAGGCAGGGGAATATTTTACCCGGGAACAGACCCTGGCTGGCATAGAAGAGATTTTAGGGATCAGTGCGCCGCCATCCGGCGCCGTCACCACTCCCCCATCACCCAAACCCGTCCGAAGAATAGCCGACAAAGCAAAAAACCGACTCGCTGGAAAGACTAAAACAGCCAAGCGTTTATGAATCAGGACCGCTTGCTTAAAGTTGACGCCCGTTCGCCGTTTGAGGTTTATTTCCAAGATAGCGCCTTAACGGTCAGCGGCAGCAATAAAGTGGGCAAGTTCGATATTCTACCCGGACACGCCGACTTCTTTTCGATTATCAATCCGGACAGTGAACTAGTGATCGGGACCGACCAAGAAGACATCCGGATTACCGCCAGCAACGGCATTATCTGCGTTAAGGATGATCAGGTACAGCTGTTTTTGAATATCTAGGCAAAACCCAATTACTGTTCGACTATATAGTCAAGCTGATATAGACTGGCGTTTAAAGCCGAGGCGGTGTAAATATCAAAGCCGCCGGTAGATAAATTGGCGACATAAAAGTCGCCCCAGCGGTTTAGGGGAGAAATGACAACGACAGGTGTGGCGCCGTAAGCTGAATGAAAAGCGATATGCGCGACAGCGCCGCTGGTTGCGGGGTTGGCGCCGACATTAATGTCGATAATCCCGGACATATCGTTGCCGCTGAGACTGACCGTGCCGTTAGAGCCGATGGCCGGTCCGGCCGGTCCGACCGCCGGACTGGATCCGGTAGTGACAATGTGTCCTTCGGCCTGAACAATGCCGGAAATTACCAGGTTTGATCCGGCAAGGGTGTTGGCGCTCAGTTCGCCACCAACGGATAAATTATTGGCTACGGCGGCACTACTGTCGACAGTGAGCAGCTGGGCAACCGTAACCGTATTCTGAAACTGAACAGCACCCCCGACAGATAAGTTGTTGCGGACGCTGAGCGACGACGCAGTAGCGCTGCCGTTGATATTCAGCGAGCTTACCGATGTATTGCCGGCCTGAAGCTGGGCCAGAATGGCGCTGGAAGCAGTCAGCGGCGCGTTAAGATGCAGCTGCCCACCGATACTGGCGCTGCCGGCTACCGTCAGGTTGGAGCCGAATACGGTATTCGGTCCGATACTCAGCTGTTCGTTGCTGTTGCCGATCTGGGCGTCGGTGACCCCCAGTTTATTTAATGTCGCCGGACTGATAGTTACCGATTTGTTGCTGATGGCTTTCTGGTTGGAGCTTTCTTTTTGCAGCAAGAACAACAGCACGCCGGCGTTAAGCGCAATGATCAGGATGACGACCCCCAGCCCGATGAACGTCGCCTTGTGGCTTGGGCGGTAAGCAAATAGCCGCCGCTTCTGGGTGTCGCTCGGAGTGCTGTGACTGACTTTGGTCGTATCTTTTGTCTCGGTCTCGACTTTTTCACTCTCGTCCCGGGTTTTGAGTGTTTCGCCCGTCACAGAGCTATCCAGGGATTTATGATTGTTCTCCGATTCCGGAACGTTTGCCACCTGGATTCAGCCCTTGTTTATATTAACTATGCTTAATATATATAATAGTAAAACATGAGCGTATTGGGAAGACGGCGGCAATATCTTATCTATCTGGCTTTCTTTACTGTCTGGAGCATAGCTGCCACCGGGTATGTATCGGTCTTCGCCAGCAAGTCTACCAATTACCAGTTAATTGAAACCTCCGTCGGTGGAACGGGGTCAATTAACACCTCTTCTCCTAATTACCAGGCCAGTGAATCGGGAGCGATTATCGGGTATGGCACTTCTACTGGTACGGCCTATCAGATTCAAGCCGGGCATGAAACCACCAGCGCGCCAACCCTGTCGCTTTCGATACTTAGCGCCAGTCCGAGTTTTGGCAGTTTTTCACCGACAACGACGGCCACGGCAACCTCTCAGTTCGAGGTAAGCGACTATACCAGCTACGGATATGTCGTCCAGATGTATGGTACGCCGCCAACTAACTCTTACGGCGACACAATCGCTCCGTTACTGGCGAATGCGGCGCCCAAGGTCGGCGTTGATCAGTACGGGTTTAACCTGGTAGCCAACACCGTGCCCATAACTTTCGGTGCCAATCCCAATTTCGGCCAATTCGGCTTTGGCAGCGTGGCTACTAACTATGCCACATCTAATAGCTACCGCTTTGTCAACGGCGAAGAGATTGCTTATTCCGGCAAAAGCTCGGGAATTACCGTTTATACCATCAGCTATATCGTTGATGTCGCCCAATTAACACCTGGCGGCCAGTACGCATCCACGCAAAATATTGTCTGTACCGCCACCTATTAAAGTAAGCATTAGGTTATTGACAAGGTTTAGCGTTATTGGTAATATCAGCATGGAAAGCTAAAGACAAAATCCAAACAAAAAGAAAAGGACAAAAGCAGAGAGATGTCAGCTAGACTGAAGAAATTGCTATATCTAGCAGTTGCTACTGGTTTAGGTGTATTTTCATTATCCAGTTTAATACTGCCTGGAGTTGCTTCGGCCGGCGTCCTTGAACCAAGAAGCTTAACGCTGCAAGCGGGTGCCACCGCCGGTGGATCCGATCCTGGCGGCACGGTAAACAACTTATTCCAGTTTACTATTCCTTCCACGGATACTTCTACGGCGATCCAGTCAATGAGCTTCCAATATTGTGAGGAAGCGGACAGCACCTGCGGTAATTTAAATACCGACTATGCGATGAGTACGACCGGAGCCACGATAGGAGCCGCAACCTCATCTTTTCTAAGTACTTTTACGCTCGCCACTCCGGCTACCCAGCTCGAGCCGATTATTAGTTCGACTACTGCTTTCACGCCGGGAACCAACGACGTTGTGACGGTACAGCTCGACGGTATTGTCAACCCGAACGTTGCCAACTATTCATTTTATGTCAGAATTACGACCTGGACCGGCACCGACGGCTCCGGAACGGCTGTTTCTACGGGTAACGTGGCTGCAGCAACGGCCAACCCAATTCAACTAAGCGGCCAGATGCCCGAATCATTGGTTTTTTGTACCGGTGCTACTGTCGGCGAGACGTCCGGAGTACCAGATTGTACCACTGCAACAGCCGGATCAGTCAGCTTTACTACTCTTTTCTCACCTAACTATACCTCTACGGCGACTTCCCAGATGGCGGCGTCGACCAACGCCGGCAGCGGTTACGCCATAACCGTTAACGGTAATACGCTGCAGAGCGGTAGCTATTCAATTACGGCAATTGGAGCAACGGCTGCGAGTCCGGTGCATGGCACGGACCAGTTCGGGATGAATTTAATGGCGAATACGACCCTAACTGCAACCCCCGCACCTGGAGCGGCAGTTACGCCCGCTTCTGACGGAGTTAACTATTTTGCTCTCCCGACGACCGCCTACGGCACAGTTGACGAGTATGCATTCAGTTCCGGCAACACGGTGGCAACCAGTGGTTACTCGACTGGTACGCCGACGGTTGGTTCCGACGCACAGATTTATACCACGACCTATATCGTTGACGTTCAGGGTAGGCAGCAAGCCGGTACTTATACAACAACGCTTACTTACATCTGTACACCGACTTTCTAATAAAATTGTTTGTAAGATTTTTGACAGTCCGATCACGCTCATGCTAATATCTGGATATGTTTCTGAGGCGGAATCCGGGGAAACTGTACTTGGCGGTTATAGCAGTATTCATCGTTGCCTTGGCCGGTGCGATGTTTCCTCAACAGCAAGTACAGGCAGCCCAAATAACAAACAGAAGTCTAACATTACAAGCAGGCGCTAGTGCTGGTGGTTCTGATCCAGGCGGCGTTGTCAATCACTTATTCCAGTTTACGGTTCCTTCCAGCTCGCCGATTCAATCGATTGAGTTTCAATATTGTGTCTATGCTGAAGGCAGTACTTGCGGTACGCTGACGGGACTGGTAACGACTTCCGCGACGATCGGCGCTTCAACTTCATCGGCACTTAGCACATTTACACTCGTTAACACCACCAACGCCGATCCATACCTTACCTCATCCACCGCTTATACGCCGGCCGCCAATACGGCTTTGACGGTTCAGCTGGATACGGTTACCAACCCGACCACCGCTAACTACGCCTTTTACGTCAGGATATCCACCTGGAAAGAAGCTACTCCCGGTACTACTGAGGTTGATTCGGGAACGGTAGCAGCTTCAACCGCTAACCCGATCGTACTAACCGGTACGATGCCTGAATCACTGATCTTTTGTACCGGCGCTACGGTGAGTGAAACCAGCGGCGTGCCCGACTGCACCACCGCCACGGCTGGGAATATAACTTTCCCGATGCTCTTTAGTCCGACAGCCACGGCTTACACGACTTCACAGATGGCCGCCTCCACCAATGCTACCACCGGCTATGTCATAACGGTTAACGGCAATACGCTGCAGAGCGGCACTTATTCGGTCACGGCTATGACTACGGCGACCACTTCAACGATCGGTTCGTCACAATTCGGGATGAATCTTGAAGTAAATACTACGCCGGCTGTAGGAACGGCCGTGACCCCGACTTCGGACGGTGTCAATTATTTCGCTTATCCGCAGACCGGCTACAATACGGCCAATACCTTTAAATTCCATTCAGGCGACACGGTAGCGGACAGCTCTGACGGCACGCCGCCACCCAAGCCTACCGACTCGCAGATTTATACTGTATCATATATCGTTAACGTACCTGGTAACTTGCCTCCCGGAACGTATACGACGACGTTGACATACATTTGTACGCCGACGTTTTGAGAGAACAATGACTTATAGAGGAAAACTACGACTAATTTGTCTGCCGGTAATCGCCTTGCTGGTGGGAGTATTGCCTTTAAGCACGGTTGCCGCCGCTACTAAGGCCGGCACGGTGACGGGCCCCGGACAGGCGCTGGAAATAGCGCCGCCGCTGATCGACGTCCGTGGCAATCCCGGCCAGACCATTAACGCTCAGATTTATATCCGGGATATTTCCAGCGGGCCGTTAGTGGTCACGAACCAGATCAATGATTTTACCGCCAAGGGCGAAACCGGTGTTCCGCAGATATTATTTAATAACAGCGCCAAGGATCCATATTCGCTCATCGGCTACATTTCGCCGCTGCCAAGCCTGCTGCTTAAGTCGGAGCAGTTAGAAAAGCTGACAATCCAAATCAACATACCCAAAAACGCTTCACCCGGCGGTCATTTCGGAGTGATCCGCTTTACCGGTACGCCGCCGGCACTTAACGGTGGCAGCGGTGTGTCACTGTCCGCCAGTCTCGGCGCGTTGGTCCTCCTGACGGTTAACGGGAATATTGTCGAAAATCTCCAGACTAGTTCGTTCTCGGTCACTCCAAACGGCGGACGGCCCAGCAGTTTTTTTCAATCCGACCCGTTCTATTTCAATGAGGTGCTGAAAAATGCGGGCAACGAACAGGTTATTCCGACAGGTATCATTACGCTTAAGGATATGTTTGGCCATACGGTCCTGCAAATGAATATCAACGAACCGCAGGGTAATATTCTCCCCGGAACGCTGCGAAAGTTTACTGAGGTGGTTAATCATAACGACGTCGGCAGTAAGCTGTTTTTCGGCGCCTATACCGCCAGCTTTGACGTTAAATACGGCACACCCATTAAAAATCTAGTCGGGACATTAAAATTTTGGGTAATCCCGGTTAACCTTATTCTGATTTGGGCGGTGGTATTAATCGGCGGCTTCTTCTTGCTACGGTTTGCAATTAAGCGATATAATCAACACATAATAAGTAAGGCACAAAAACCGAAAAACCGAAAAAAATAACACTAAAAAATAAACAATAAACATGCCCGCCAATATTAGCCTGAAAAGCCGTAGTCATAGTGGCCACTTAAGGCCACACGAGTATACATCTTATGCGCCACTGGGTGCATTGGTGTTGATTGCCGGTATTCTGCTGTCGCTGCTAACCGTTTCGTCGTTCGCTTCCGCCAGCCCGCCGCCCCAATCCTCGTCTATCGCCTTAAGCGGAATTATGCCCGGATCCCCGCCATCTACCGCCGCGAGTATTACTTATCCGGCCAACTTGCAGACTATCGCCAACTCGCCGGTGTCCGTCAGCGGCAGTTGTCCGTCGACCACCCTTGTTGAGATTTATAAAAACAATATTTTTGCCGGGGCTGTCCCCTGCAGCAGCAACGGCACCTATTCGCTCAAGGTCGATTTACTCTACGGCCAGAATACACTCACTGCCGTTGACTACAACAACCTTAACCAAGCCGGCCCAACCTCTCAGCCGGTCAGCATTACCTATAACGTTCAAACACCCGTCCAGTCATTGCTCCAAAATATTAATTTTTCCTCAACTCAGCTAATCGTCGAAACTGATGCCATTTACCGGGGCGTTCTTCCCAACCAGCAGTTCTACGTACCGATTAAGATTATTGGCGGCGTGGCTCCCTTTGCGCTCAATGTCAACTGGGGGGATAACACTAACCAAGTTATCCCGTCCAGCTCAAATACTACCGTCAACGCCAGCCATGTTTATAAACAGCCGGGGATTTACAAGATAGTCATTCAGGCTAGCGACAGTCAACAGCGGGTAGCTTTTCTTCAGGTGGCGGCGATCGTTAACGGCCAGCCCGCGCTGGGTATCGGAGCGACCGGTGCATCGAACAATTCATCCGGCATTACCAACAAGCTGCTGGTTCTTTGGCCGCTGTATGCTTGCGTGGCTACTCTGGTTGTCAGTTTCTGGATGGGTGAAAAACGGGAAAAGCATGTATTAGAAGACGCCCTAAAGCCGGTACCCCATCTAGGACCGACGCCGCACCCAACGCACTAAAGCCGGTTGAAATTTACGCTTAAACGCTTATAGTTATTAGTGTAATTATCTGTGAGGAAATTGCTGGAGGGACTTTATATTAAAAACTTGCCACCACAGGCAAATAAAAAGTTAATGTAATGAGTTTGGGAAAACGGGCTAAATCCCAGTTACTGATGTATAAGGCAGCGGCACTTGCGGCCTTGCTGTTAATTGTGCTAATCGTTCTGTCGCCGAACGCCCAGGCCGCTACCGGCATTAATCAGATGATCGAATTCCAAGGCCGGTTGTTAAACGCACAGGGCGCTACTGTTCCGGACGGCTATTACAACATGGAGTTTAAGATTTACGAAAACGGTGATGGCACCGCTGCCGGCGACACTAGCGGTACGCCAGCCGGAACACTGCTGTGGACGGAGGATTATTTAAATTACAACACCCAGGGAGTTAAAGTAGTGAACGGTTTCCTGTCGGTTGAGCTGGGGTCAATCAACCCGTTCGGCAGCAGCATTAACTGGAATCAGGATACTCTGTGGCTGTCGATGAATGTGGCTGGCACGTCAACGACCTGTACTACCTTTACTGCCTGTAGTCCAGATGGAGAGATGTTGCCGATGCAGCGGCTGACCGCCAGCCCGTACGCGCTTAATGCCGGACAGCTGGGCGGGATGAGCAGTTCCCAGTTTGTCCAGTTGGGTCAGGGATTAGTGCAAACCGACGCCTCGACTAATGCCAGTATTTATATTAACAAGACGGGCACCGGCAACCTGTTGGACTTACAGTCCGCAGGGGTTAATTCATTTATTTTGGGCAACACCGGCGATCTATCCTTTGGTTCCAATACGGCGACGCATAATATTGGGGTCAATACCGCCGCCGCGGCAACCGCCGGTACTGCGCTAAACATTTCCGCTGGGGCTGCCGGCAGTGGCAGTACTGCGCTGGCGGGCGGCAATCTTAATCTAACCGCCGGCACTGGCGGCGGCACTAACGGTAATGGCGGCAATGTCAGTATTGACGGCGGTCTTGCTAACGGTACGGGTACTAACGGCACGGTTGGAATCGGCACCGTTAATGCCAGCGGAGTTAGTATTGGGAATACGACCGGAGCAAGCGGTATCGCGATGGCGGTTGGCACCGGTAATTTTAGCCTGAACGGCGTCGGGGCTTCCACCTATGCGGTAGGTGCAGCCACTACTACCGGCACTATTACATTAGGCGGTAGTGCTCAAACCGGTGCTTTGGCGCTTCAGGCTCAAGGGATATCCGAATCGATTGACGGTAGCTCGACGGCTCCGGGAGTAGTTTTTCAGTCCTCGACTAACTCGGCTACGACGCTGCAGGTGCAAAACAGTAGCGGCAATCGAATCTTTGCCGTCGACACTTCGGGCAACCAGGCGGTTTTCGGCCAGTCCGGAGCGCAAAACGGCGCGGTGGAATTTAAAAACAGCTCTAATGCCAACACTATCAGTATTAACAGCAACAGCGTCTATTCCAGTTACAATTTGACTCTGCCAACCGTAGCGCCAAGCACCGGTTTGTGTCTGGAGACCAGTACTTCCAGCAGTTCGCAATTGGTTTTTGTCAGCTGTTCCAATAATAACGCCAGTATTACCGAAGTCCAGGAGTGGGATGGAAGCGGGGTCAACACTTTAGCTGACAGTCCTAGCAACGTTGGCGATGAAATGATTTTGACTACTGCGATCCCGACCAGCGGGGTTAGCGTAACTTCGGTTACCGGGGGCGGCGTGTCTTCCTGGACCAAAGTATTAGCCAACAATGGCAATACGTCCTTATCGAGGGTGGAAATGTGGGTCGGTACGGTCACGACAACGGGAGCGCAAACTATCACCGTAACCTATTCATCATCCCCGGGCACCGAGGAAATAACCGCCACTGAATTCACGGCCGCCGGAGTTAACGGCGCTACTAACTGGGGTATTGATGCCAGCGGTTCCCAGCTCAATACCACGGCGTCGACCACCGTGACCTTCCCGAGTATTAATTCGACCAACAGCGACGAACTCTATGTTGGTTACTCGCAAGTCCAGTATCCGCCCGCGTCGGCCGGTACCACCACTAATTTCAATTACATTATTACCAGTATTCAACACAATGTCCTGGCTTATGACCTTTCGACGAACGCCAACACTAATTATCAGCCGACAGCTAGCCAAAGCACCGCCGGCGAGTCTAACGCCATTGCCATAATGTTGACTGCCTTTGTCAGCAGTTCGGCGATTAACAACTCAACATCGCTCCAGAAGGCTAACTATTATGTCCAGGCTTCGACCACTGGATCGGTCGCCGGCGTTTTGCAGGCGGCACCAACCGGTTCCGGAGATGTTTTGGATCTGCGAAATGGCGCGGGTAATAACGTGGCCAGCTTTTCGGCTACCGGCGCAACCTTACTGCAAAACTCAACCGATTCAACGGCGGCGTTCAGCGTTCAGGACGCTAACGGCCACAGTATCCTGGGAGTAGACACTACTAATGGCCAGGTTAGTTTAGGCTCGGGTAATAACGTGGACGGTGTACTAAACTTTTACGGTACGGCCAACACTAACGCAATTACAATTGCTTCTCCATCAACAATTGCCGCCAGCTACAATTTAAGTCTTCCGGCTAACGCGCCAAGCGCCGGACTTTGTCTGGCTACCAGTCCTTCTAGTGCCACTCAGCTAGTGTTTACCTCGTGCGCTCAAGAAGTTACGGCTGCCACCATTTCTTTTGTTAATGACTGGTCAATTAACGGCACGGATGTTACTACCCTGGCTGACGCTCCGGCTAATGTCGGCGATTTGATGGTCTTTTATTCTATGGGCAGTAAAAATAGCGGCACAATTGCCAGTATCAGTGGCGGCGGCGTGTCGGTCTGGTCCAAAGTTACCAGCTATGATGCCGGCTCGACTAACTCAACCACTGTCGAGATGTGGCGCGGCGTGGTTACTACAACGGGCGCCAATACGCTGACGGTTACCTATAACAGTACGCCCGGCGTGAATGAACTGTCGGCGATTGAATATACAATCGGAAGCACTACGGGTACCTGGGACATTGACACCAGTGCGACGCTAGTCGGTAGCGGCACGACAGTTGACTATCCGAGCCTGATCCCCACCAACTCCAGTGAGCTATATACCGGTTATGCTGTCGGCTCCAGTACTATGAGCGCTGGGACAACGCCCGGCTATAGCTATATCGGTACCAGCTTGGGGAACTACATCGCCTACAATTTATCGGTCAGCGGCGGGGTGGCCACTCAGCCGAGCGTGACTCAATCAAGCAGTACCGGCTATACCTCAATCGCGGCGACGATTGCGGCCTATAACACCAACTCAGTGATTGCCGATTCAACCGCTACCCAGCAGGCCAACTTTAACGTCCAGGCGGCTACGTCCGGTAGCGTAGCCGGGGTTTTGCAGGCTTATGCCGGCGGCGGCACCGCCGATATTCTTGACGTTCGAAACAATACCGGCAATAATGTCGCGGCCATAAACAGTACCGGCTTGACGCTTGGCACGTCGCAAGCGGTCGGCGGTTCACTTACTTTTACGGATGCGACAGATACCAATAAAATAACTATTGCCGCTCCGACTGCGCTTAGCTCCGGCTATAACCTTAGCTTGCCATCGGCCGCGCCAACCACCAATATGTGCTTAAGCACCAGTGCCGCCAGCTCTTCGCAACTGGTGTTTGCCAGCTGTTCATCGCAGGTAACCTCAAAGGCGATTAGCTTCGTTAAGGAATGGGATACCAACGGTTCAAACATTACGACACTCAACGTCGCTCCGGCTAATGTCGGCGATTTGATGCTGTTATGGTCCAGTCCGAACAACGCCGACTCCATCACCTCCATTAGTGGCGGCGGCGTCAACTCCTGGGCTAAAGTAACCAGCATTTCCGGTACCAACCAGCTGGAACTGTGGCGGGGAATCGTAGCAACTACCGGCGCCAGTACAATTAATATTACCTATTCGACCGGTACTGGTACGCCTACGGAAATTGCCGCCACTGAGTTTAGCATGGGCAGCACCAGCGGTACCTGGGTGGTGGATAACAGCGGTACTTCGGCTAACGGATCAAGTACTACGATTAATTACCCCAGCCTGACACCGCAAGACTATAGCGACCTGTACGTCGGGTACGCTGTCGGTACGAGCACGATGAGCGCCGGTACAACGCCTGGATATACTTATCTGGCGACCGGTCTCGGACGTTATTTTGCCTATGATACCTCTGTTGTGGGCACCCAGCAGCCGACCGCCACGCAGTCTACCGCCGGAGCTTCAACTTCAATCGCGGCTCTGATAGCCGCTTTTGCTTCCGATTCGGTAATTGCCAACACTCAAGCTATCCAGGAGGCAAATATTTATCTTCAGGCCGGAACCGCCGGTTCGGTGGCGGCGGTCTTCCAACCGGCCAGCGGCGGCACGGCCGATAGCGTGGATATTAATAACGGCAGCGGCACGTTGGTAGACAGCTTCGGCAATACCGGCAATTTTTTGGTTAAACCCTCGACAGCGAGCGCTAGTGCATTTCAGGTACAGAACCCGAGCGGCGTAAACGTTTTTGCGGTTGATTCGTCGGCGATGCGGGTGAATGTCGGTGCGGGAGCTACCGGGGAAACAACGCCATCGCTGCTGGTGGTTGATTCACAGACTGGATCCAGCACCGACCCGGGTGAAGTCAACGGCGGCATATACTATAACGCCACCACCAATAGTTTCCGTTGCGGGGTAGCCGGCGCCTGGCAGACTTGCAGCGGTTTGCTTTATGCGAACACCAACCATTCGGCTTCGGTCAGTACCTGCACCAACAACTGCGGCGCGTTCAGCACCGCAGCATCGGTTCCGGCCGGATATTGTCAAGTAGGGAGAGCGATTAAGATAGTTAGCGACGGTTACTACAGTACCGGTACTACGGCAAGTTCACTGCAGCTGGGCCTGTATTACGGGACCAGCAGCACGGCTGCCAGCAGCGACACGTTGATTGGCACGCTGAGTCCAAGCGTCTCTACGACCTCGGCGACTAACTACTATTTTCAGCTGAATTATGATGTTGTCTGTTTCTCGACTTCGTCGATGCAGGCCGAGGGCACGCTGAGTATTCAAAATAGCGCCAGTTCCTCGGGAATGTTGGTGCTGCCGATAGCTACGACAACGGCGACAACAGTCGCTACCTCAAGCGCCAACAATCTGTACATCTTTCCGATCTGGAGCCTGGCCAGCTCATCCAATAGCGCCACTTTGACGCAAATGATTGTTAACGGTTACTAGCAATAGACTAGCTGGGGCGCAGCGAGTCGACTACTTGCATCAACAGCCCCTGGTTGATGTTTGCCGGAGCCGTAATAATCAGCCAAGGTCCGTGAATTACCGGTAGACTGACGATCGATCGCAGTGAGTGGTTAAAGTTGTATGAGCCTACGGTAGCGGTTCCGACCGGCGTGCCTATTAATGTGTGAAGCGGCATGGTGCTGCTGATAAACCGACTAATAACCGATGATGCCGGCTGTCCTTGCTGAGTGATAATAATGTTTTCATTGTTCGGCCCGAGCATTGAAAAAACCACAATATTGCCAGTTAACACCTTAATCGATCCCCGAATGAGCGAAAAATTGATTGGTAGTCGGTTCGTATCGGGATAATAAACGCTATAGGGCACTGCCTTTACAACTGATGCCGGTAGCGGGTTTTGCGGCTTATTGGTGACTATTAGAATTGAGATCAAACCGGCAATGATAATGATGATTACAGCCGCGATCATAATTTGAATGTTGCGGGTGAGCGGTCGTTTCTTGGTGTTCGGGATACTTTTCTTTACCCGGCTCATAATATAATCTGATGGTCTCATCGGTCATACCATTATACAAAAAAATAAGTCAAGTTACTGCTTAACCATTAAATTCTGGTCCAGCACCGCCGTTTTACCGTAAAAATGGCAAGCAATCGATACCGGATACTGGCCGTAGGGCATATTTTGTGGCACCAGCCACGACCAGGTGACATTACCGTAAGCGTCGGCGATCTTAGGCTTCAATGCCGGGTCAGCAGCGGGTTTGCCCCCGGCATAAATGACAGTAATGTCGCAGGTGGAGGTCGGCTGGGTAATAATAATGATAGAGGTTGTGTTACCGGGAGCTACCGGACTGTCGAAGCCTTCCAGAGCCACGCCTTCAGATTCATTAGGCGAGGGCTTGGCGGGCGGCGGCAACGCCTTATATTGAGCTGTAGCGGATTGATTAAGCGTAACCGAACCCGTGCTGGCAGCATCGCCGAAGTAGACATAGAAAAAACCGGCCAAAAACATGACTACGACAATACTCAAAAAGCTGAAAGCGATCTTGTGCGCCAGTTTCGGTTTAATCATATTTATTACTTTGGCCTTTAGCTAGTATTATATATGCAACCGGCTAAATCCAAGCATATACGGGGTATTAGCTCAGTTGGCTAGAGCGCGGCATTCGCATTGCCGAGGCCGGCGGTTCGACTCCGCCATACTCCACCAGAACTATCTTCTTTAATTAAGCGACGATAGTCTTGCCCTTGACCCCATTAAACTCCTAATGCTAATATAAGTTAGAAACAGGGATAAAAGTTAACCGGATAATTTTATCAGGAAAGGGCCTGAAAGCGGACGACCTTAAATTGTGGTTGTCCTTGCACGG